>JAWOIM010000562.1:0-10262 GCA_046484685.1 Chloroflexota bacterium
CCACGGCCACCGACTTGGTGCTGGTCGTCACCGAACTGCTGCGCAAGAAAGGGGTCGTGGGAAAATTTGTAGAATTCTTTGGTCCCGGTCTAGGCAGCATGACGCTGGCCGACCGGGCCACCATTGCCAATATGTGCCCCGAATATGGGGCCACCGTCGGCTTCTTCCCCGTCGATGCCGAAACGCTCAACTATATGCGCAACACCGGCCGGCCGGATGAACTGGTCGATCTGGTAGAACGCTATACCAAAGCGCAGGGTTTGTTCCGTACCGACGATCTGGAAGATCCTGAATTTACTGAAGTGGTAGCGCTAGACCTGGGCAGTGTGGTTCCCAGCCTGGCCGGACCCAAACGGCCGCAGGACCGCATTGCCTTGAGCGAAATGAAGGAGGCTTACCAAAAAGCATTGGTTGCCCCCGTCGGGCCGAGTGGGTATGGCTTGAAAGAGGGGGATTTGGCCAGAACGGCCGTTGTCGCCAACGGACAAGATGCCACCATCGGCCACGGGGCAGTGGTCATTGCGGCCATCACCAGTTGCACCAACACCTCCAACCCCACCGTTATGCTTGGCGCGGGGCTGGTGGCCAAAAAAGCGGCCGAAAAAGGGCTAAAAGTGCCTCCCTACGTTAAAACCAGCCTGGCCCCCGGTTCGCGCGTCGTCGAAGATTACCTGCAAGCCTCCGGCCTGATGCCCTATCTGGAGCAGTTGGGCTTCCACATCGTCGGCTTCGGCTGCACCACCTGTATCGGCAATTCCGGTCCCCTGCCGGAGCCGGTCAGCGCGGCCATTAAAGAAGGCGACCTGGTTGTCTCCTCTGTGTTAAGCGGCAACCGCAACTTTGAGGGGCGCATTCACCCCGAGACCAAGACCAACTATCTGGCCTCGCCCCCGCTGGTGGTTGCTTACGCTCTGGCCGGCACCACCGACATCGATCTCATCAACGATCCTATCGGCCACACCGAAGATGGCGAAGCGGTTTATCTGGCCGACATCTGGCCCAGCAATGAAGAAATCAAGCAGGCCGTGGCCCAAACGCTTCGTCCCGCTATGTTCAAAAAGCAGTATGGCAACGTGCACGACGGCAACGAAACCTGGAACGCCATTCCTGTGGCCGACAGCGATCTGTACGAATGGGACGCCGAGTCCACTTATATTCAAGAACCCCCCTTCTTCGTAGACCTGACGCCGGTAGTCAAACCGATTGAGAATATCGAAGGGGCGCGGGTGCTGGTCAAAGTCGGCAATTCAGTCACCACCGACCATATCTCTCCCGCCGGGGCTATTTCCCGTGACGGTGCGGCCGCCCAATACCTGGTGGCGCGGGGCGTAGAGCCGCGTGAGTTCAACTCCTTTGGCTCGCGCCGGGGCAATGACCGGGTGATGACGCGCGGCACCTTTGCTAACATCCGCCTGCGTAACCAGATGGCCCCCGGCACAGAAGGGGGCTGGACCTCTTACCTGCCCACCGGCCAGGTGATGTCCATTTATGACGCTTCGCTGAAATACAAGGCGGACGAAACGCCACTGGTAGTCCTGGCGGGCAACGACTACGGTATGGGCAGTTCCCGCGACTGGGCGGCTAAAGGCACGCTGCTGCTGGGCGTGAAAATGGTCATTGCCGAGAGCTACGAGCGCATCCACCGCAGCAACCTGGTGGGCATGGGCGTACTGCCGCTCCAGTTTAAGCCGGGCGAAACGCCGCAAGCGCTGAGTCTGGACGGTACCGAGAGCTTCTCTACCGTGAACCTAAACAATGACCTGAAGCCGGGCCAGGATATCACCATCAAAGCCACCAAACTGGACGGCACCGAAATTACGTTCCAGACCACCTGCCGCATTGATACGCCGGTAGAGGTAGATTATTATCGCAACGGCGGTATCTTGCATACCGTTTTACGCAACTTCTTGCACGAGAATTAACCACTCAGGTGCGAGGCACTGGCCGAACGGTTCTGGCCATTTGTAACTCATATGGCCAGTGCCTCGCACCGTTTGGGGTCGGATGGGCAGATAATGCGGACTGTTACGGATTTTTTGCATTATCCGTCCAATAGGGAAAGGAAGGAGATTAAATGACAGAACAAATTGTTATAGCTGTCATAACAATAGTAGGGATAGCCTTCTTGATCAACGGCATTTTAGCATTTAATAAAGGGGAGAGCCAAGTATATTTTGGCCGCCGAGAAAAGAAGTTAATAACATTTACCGGAATGGCCGGTGACACGATCGCCATCATGAGTGTTTTAGCTGGTTTGGTCGCTGTAATAGCGTCAATAGCTTTCTGGATGGGTTTAGCACCTTTCTATATAGTTTTTTTGGTTGTAGCCATATCTCTTATACTTTACCAGGGGGTATCCTTTCTAATTTATATGTTTCAGTAAGTTGGATGAGTCATGATGTGGCAGCATCAATGTTATTTAACGGCCGTTATCATCGGATCCATCTCCAGGGGCGCAGCCAACCCAATCACCATCTTCACAAACGGTTCCAGATAAGTATCAACGGCCGTTACTGTCTGCGGCCGTTCATTGGCGGGGGTCTGCTCAAAGAGGATGGCAGCAGCCTCTAAGCCATTGTGAGTTGGCCGGACCTGGCTAAACCCAATCTGCGCCAGCCAGGTCGCCAGCGTCGGGCCGGAGGGATGGCCGGTCACACATTTGCGAACGTCCAGCAGTGCCCCGGCCAGCGGTTTCAGGGTCGCCGGCGTGATATCGCTCACGGTCAACTCAGTGGCGGCCGTTAGCTGTCGGCCCAAATCCGCTGCGGACAAATGAAACGTCAGCCCATATTGCACCACCCGCTCCTGCTCAATCTGGCGGTCATAGAGAATCAGGCGGCTGGTTTGTTCATCAATGCCAAATAGCCAGACGGCCGTTTCTTCACCACCCCGATACCTCGACAACGCCTCATAGGACAGCCGCAGCCGGCCGCCCGGCCGCAGCACGCGGTACAACTCTGCCAACGTCTGGTACGGGTCTGGGGTTTGCTCTACGGAAGAAGCGGCCACGGCAGCGTCAAACGAGCCAGCGGCAAACGGCAGCGGTTGGCCCGGCGGCACGGCCAGGAATGTGGCATTATCAATCTCCAGCCGGGCGGCGTTGCTGGTGCAGACCTGCACCCGGCGCGGCGACGCGTCCACACCTGTCACCGAGGCCACTTGAGGAGCGACAATCAGGGAGGGCCAGCCGTCGCCGGGGCCAAAATCCAGCACTCGTTGGCCCCGTGCCCTGGTAGACAGCAGGTAGTCGAGGGCCGCCCCCCGGTCGCGCCAATGAGCCTGACGGCTAACGTCAAATGGTTGGTAGATAAGGGGCAGGCTTTCTCCCGATTGGGAGGCCATGTCTTCGTAAATGAAGCTGGCCGAATCGTACAGTTGGGGATCGGCCGTTTCTTCCAGCCAGTTTAGAATATCGTGCATACGGTCACTCATGCGGTCAATCAGCAGGGTGTTTCACTTTATGATAGCTGAAGAAAATAAGGAGCATAAGCGTAACGCTTAAAGGCCAGATTACATAGATACTACCGTAATCAACAATTCGTGAGCGGTGAATTCCTGTAGCAAACCCGTAAGGATAGAACGCCCAATACCAGGCTTGTGATATTCTATGAGATTGATAGGCCAGCAGCCAGCCGGCACAAACAGCTATGGCGATAGTTATAGGCAGTCGTAAAAGAAGCGGCCGTTTCTGAAACAATTCCTGGTTTGTTATAAATGTCAGCAACCAGAGCAGTAGTCCGAGGGGGACCAGCCAGAACAATTCTTGAGCTATAGGCAGCCACGGATTTACCTGGTCTGGGGGCAGAAGTCCTGGTGCTTGAAATGGCTTCAGATAAGTTCCTGTTTGCAACGCCTGCAAAAGGAAATCTCGGCGGACCTCAAACCACATACCTGTTCCATTCAGAATCAACGGAGCAAGCAAAAGACAGCCCAACCCCAGCCATTGCCATCTTGTCAATCCTAGAAACATTGTCAGTTGCCGATTGTTCTCAATAGACTTTTTTGGGAATACAGTTTGATCCACAGATTTCGCAGATTTCACAGATTTTTTGCCCTATAATCTGTGAAATCTGTGTCATCTGTGGAAGGTTTTTTACATAACGTTAATTCCAATAATGTCTAATAAATTATAGCCATTGACTGAATACTGCATACCGATTACCGGTCACCGCTTACGGTTCGCCGCCCGCCAACCACTGCCACAAACGGCCGATTACCCCCTCCGGTCGTTCGGCCCGTACCACCCCGTTCTGGCCGTTGATCAGGACGTCATAAGTTTCCTCATCGTCGGGCAGCCGGGAATGGCCATTATGCGGCAGCCTATAATGGGCCAGGTAAACGGGCAGCAAAATCAGTTTGAAAGATTCGATGATGACTTCCGTCGATTGCAGCCGCAGCTCCCGCACGTATTGGTCGCGTGTTACCTCTCGCGGGTGGCGGCGGTAATATTGCAGCACCTGCCGCCGGCCGCGCAGCGAAGCATCAGAGAGGGGCAGTTGGTACCGTTCGGCCGGCCAGTCGGCCAGGAAGCGGGCATCATAGGCCAGCAGATGGCTCAGGTCAAACTCGTCGAGCCAGTGGCTAAAGCCGGCCGGCAGCCTGGCCGTGGCCGGAACCAGCACGTCGTCGTGGAAAACATAGCGATTACCCGACGCCGGTACCCACTCATCGCCGCGCCGTACCTGGCCGCGCCAGCCGATCTCGCCCCCAATGTCAAAGGTCCAGACAGGCAGGTAGAGGCCGGCAACGGGGCTAAGACTGCGCGGCCTTAGCCCCTCTTTTTTGAACCAGCGGCGCAAAATTTGCTCCGCTTGGGGTGGAGAAAGAGCAAAGGGTATGAGGGCTTGGGGCGGAAGGAGGTCGCTGGTTTCGGCCGTTTCGGTTATGTAAACGGCGTCGCAGTAAGGACAGGTCAACGAGAGTGACTGCGGCGGCAGCACAAACTCAACGGCGCAGTTGTGGCAGGTGAAAATACGAAAAGCAACCGGCTGCACGTGACCCTGGGCCTGGGCCAGCGTGGCTACAAAATCTTGTTCCCACGGTCCCTGGCCAAAGCGACTTTCTTGAGCTACCGTCTGGTGGCCCTCCTGACCAAGCGGCTGCTCCTGGCCGCAAAATTCGCACATGAGCGCGGTGCCGTCGGGGGTATAATTCATACGGCCGTTACAGCGATAGCAGCGAAACAATTCCGCCTCGGTGGCCACCGGTTCATCCGGCACAACTCGCTCTAATTGGTCCGGGTCTACTACATCTTTGGCCTGCAAACGCCCTTCCAGCAGGGCCAGGCCGCGCCGGGCACTGCCGTTGGTCGGCTCAATGGCCAGCACCTGTTCCAGACATTCCCGTTTGTCGGCCGGATCGTCACATACCTGGCTGAGCCAGAGCCAGGCACGCGCCTGCTCGTTGGGCGCAGCCCGGCCGATAATGACCCGCTCCAGGTAATGGTAGGCTTCGTCCAGATCGCCGGCCTTAACGGCAGCAATGCCCAGACTGAGCAGGCTGCGGGCTTGTGAGGCCCCTTCTCGCTCTGTAGTGGGGTCTACCACCTGGCTGAGCGCCAGGTAATGCAAATTGTAGCTGCGCTCCAGGACAACCGGACGTTGGTAATCACAGCGGTCACACTGGAGGGAACGGCCGTCTCCGCCAAAATAAAGGGGAGCGTTACATTCGGGGCAAATTCGGCCGTCGCTGGTAACAATTTTGTCAGGCATTGTTTTTAGTGCGTAGTGCATAGTTCGTAGTGCGTAGTTCGTAGACCAATGATACGCACTACGCATTACGCACTACGAAAAATAGGGCTTGTTGCAAAACAGCGTTACAATTATGATCATGAAACAAAAAGCCATGACGATATTATACCGCATCGCTTACCTTGCCCAACTGCTTTATTGGCTCATCTGGCGACCGGTGTCGATGGGGGTCAATGTGCTGATTGTGCAGGATGGGGCGGTGCTGCTGGTACGGCCGGTTTACAGAAATAACTGGACGCTGCCCGGCGGCGGTCTGCATCGGGGCGAAACATTGGCCCAGGCCGCCCGACGCGAGGTGCGTGAAGAGGTCGGCTTTACGCTACACGAATTGCATCTCTTTGGCATGTATACCAACCTGACGACCACCAACAGTGACCACATCGCCGTCTTTGTTTCTGATGCGTTTACACCTCCGGCCACGCCCCACCACAGCTACGAGATTGAGGAATACCGCTTTTTTCCCTTTGCTGAGCTGCCGGCCAACACCGGCGAAGGCACCCGGCGGCGCATAGCAGAATACCGGCGAGAAACGGCCGTTGACTTTCGGGAATGGTAGGGGATCTACCTTCTACCTTCTTACTTCTGCCTTTGTGTACCAGTCGTCAATAGGGCGGTTCGGCCGGTCCATCATAGCCACACATCCCCATCCGCGGCGAGTTGACCACAGAGAGGCCCATTTCATCACCGTGAGCGTGCTCAATCAGGCAATTATCACAGTAGAAGGGATGGTCTACTTCCCACTCACATTCGACACAGATATATTCGGCCGGTTTGTCACAGACGGCACAAGTGATGTCGGGCGTATCATTGCGGGCCATCAGCACAATGGGGGTATCAGTTGCTCTCCCTTTGGTTACGGCCGCTACCTTGATCACCAATTCTGAGGTGGTGCCAAAATCATATTGATAGGGAATTTCCATGCCGGCCGCCAGCACCTTGTCCAGGCGCACATCCATACTGCGCTCCTCGCGCCAGGCCATGCCATCATCAAACAACTGCGTGTAACTAACTTCGCCGATGTCAAAGGCGCTAAGATGACCACAGCACTCCAGCCAGATAGACCGCAAATAGTCATCTAGCTCTTCCAGCGTGGTCTGGCCCGGCACATCCAGGTGCAGCCAATAATAGCCGCCCCAGGCATCGGCTACCAGCAAGTGGTACAGGTTGACCGCTCGACTACTGCGTTGGGCTACGGCCGTTTTCCTCTCTTCACAGTTTTGTAAATGGCGCGTCATCCCCCAGCGTGTATATGATTTGTCGCAATAAACACATTTACCTCTAGAAGCGGGTCGCCTACTCATGGTAAACCTCCTTTCTCTTGAAGGGTAGGTACTCCGGTTAATTTGCGTTAAAATCAATGTAAGAATTGTAATTGGCCCGTGGGCTGTTGGCAAGCAACTGCTGTGGAGGTTTTTATGCAGAAAAGAAAGTTTGGTCACACTGATCTGACCGTTTCCCCCATTGGTCTGGGATTGGCCGCCCTCGGCCGGCCGGGGTACATCAATCTGGGCCATGCCGAGGACCTCAACGAAACTTATGACGTAGCGGCCATGACCGCCCACACCCATCGCGTACTGGACGCAGCCTGGGCAGCCGGCATTCGCTACTTTGACGCCGCCCGCTCCTATGGCCGGGCCGAAGAGTTTCTGGCCGGCTGGCTCATCGCCCGCGGCATCCGGCCGGATGAGGTGGGGGTGGGGTCTAAATGGGGCTATACCTACACGGCCGATTGGCAGATCGAGGCCGAAGACCATGAAATCAAGGAGCATTCCCTGTCCGTCTTGCAGCGACAAACTCAAGAGAGCCTGGCCCTGCTTGGTGCTCATCTGGACCTGTACCAGATTCATTCGGCCACGCCGGACAGCGGCGTGCTTGAGAATCAGGCCGTCCTGGACGAACTGGCCCGCCTGCAAACGGAACTGGGCATCCATATCGGCCTCTCGCTGAGCGGAGCCAACCAGTCGGAGACGCTCTACCGTGCCCTCGACCTGGCCGAAACAGGCTTTCGCTTTGACAGTGTGCAGGCTACCTGGAACCTGCTGGAACAGTCGGCCGCACCGGCGCTGCAAGCGGCCCATGAGGCGGGCTGGGCGGTGATTGTGAAGGAGGTATTGGCCAACGGCCGTTTAACGCCCCGCAACGATGATCCCGATTTTGCCGACCGGCGGCTGCAACTGGCGCAGGTGGCCCTGGCCAAAGAAACTACCATTGACGCCCTGGCCCTGGCGGCGGCCCTCAACCAGCCCTGGGCCACCGTCGTTCTCAGCGGCGCGGCCACCGTTGAACATGTGCAGTCCAATGTGGCTGCGCTAAATGTGGCCTGGGATGAAGAAACGGCCGAATCTCTCACCAATCTCGTCGAAGAGCCGGCCACCTACTGGCACACCCGCAGCCGGCTCGAGTGGAACTGACAATGGGGGACAATTTGTTCTATGCTCCAGGTGGGCGGTGAATAGGCAACCAGACTGCTCCCATCAGCGCTACGGACTTGTTAACGGATGATAACCGGTAAGTAAAGTGCGTGGCCCGGACCGAACTGCCGGTGGTCGTAGGGGACGGTGGTGTGGGCGATGTCGGCCGTTTCAATTAACAAGGTGACGGTGGCCTCATCCAGCAAGAGCAGGTGGCGCACCTGGTAAGGGCCGTTAAGGGCGGCTTGCCAAATGTTGTCGCCGTGAAAGTGTAAAGCGGCCGTTTTCTCCCCAGGCGTCAGGTAAAGCTGGCTGCGGGCCTGGGCGATAAAAGTATCCCCGGCGTATAGTTCGGCCGAGACGGTATAGGTGCTGGCCTCGGTGACGCTGAGGCCGACATCGACGGCCAGCCAGTCGAAGAGGCCGTTGCCCTCCTCATCTACGCCCCGGTCGGCGTAGTGGCCGTTGAGGTGGGCGTTATCAGGCGCTATAGTAAAAAAGGCGGTGCCAGAACGGCCGTATGGCGCGCCATTATACACCCCTTCGGCGGTAAAGGACACACCGTAAATGCCACCCAAATCAGTGGCGGTAAAGATGTTACCATAAACGCCGTCGCCGGCCGTACCGTCGTGGTGCTGGCCGTCATCATGCAAGGACAGCAGGTGGGTGATGCCATCCGGCCGCTTGACCTGGGCCGTGACGCTGCCGCCGGGGAGCGGCGTGTCCTCATGCCTAAGCGTGGCCGTAATGACGACGGGGGCGTTGGTGCTGCGCCAGCCGGGTACAGAACCGTGGATAGCGATTGGCTCGGAGAGAATGGTGAGGAGGCGGTAGACGGCCGTATTCTCCAACTCGGCCCCGTCAATGGTGTAGCTCCAGTCGCCGGTGAGCGTGTTGGTAATCTGGTAGCCGGCCATCAGGCCAAAGCCGGTGTCCAGCGCCAGGTAATCGATGTTGGGATCGGTGGCTGCACTGAGGGGATCTACCGGCTGACCCTGGGGATCGGTCAGGGTGAAGGTGAGGTCGCCCCCATCCCAGTAGAGCATAATTTGGGTGGGATGGGGGCTGGTCAGGCTGAACTGGCCGCTGTGGCTTTGGGATGGGGTGATGGTAGCGGCCGTTATATCCGCCATCGGCGGCATTTGGCTCAGTTGCGGTTGGCGCTGCCCGGCAATCAGGGCGGTAACGGATTGGTCAGTAGACAGTCCGGCCGGCAGGGAATCGCCCAACGGCAGCAGGGGGCAATCGGTGGCCTGTAGCTTGGGCAAGATATGGTCGTTGAACGTCCCTTGAGGATTGACATAAGATTTCAAGACGCCGAGCGGATCAATCCAGGCGGGAACCTGGCCGTGCAGATCGTCGGTGGGAATCAGGCTTTGTTGCGGATAGAGGTCCTGCAAGAGCAGCAGACTGAAGGAGCTAAGCTGGTGGACGGCGAAGTCGTTGGGGAGCGCTTGCACGGTAGGCCATTTGTAATAGATGGGGAGAAGCAGACTGGGTAAGACGCCGGCCTGTAAACGGCCGTCGCCGGCGACAATGTGATAACAGGTATCCGCCTGTTGCGACTGGGACATATTTTGGATCAGGCGTATCCAGGGCAGCATCTCTTCTATGGCCGGCCATTGGCCATCCAGCAGCGCCAGCAGGCCGATCATAGTAGCGAACGGTAGGTTGCCCCCCTCGCCGCCGTGGGGCGTGCCCACGGTAATCAGGTTGTTAACCACCACCTGTTGGTCGGCGTTGTGGGCGCAGGGGGTGTGATACACATCGCTTTCCAGAAAGGCCCGCGCCCGCAGGCCGCCGTAGCTGTAGCCCACCAGGGCAAAAAGTCCCTGCCAGTTTTGGTCCAGTGCGGCATAATGCTGTTCCAGGTGATCGTATTGCTGGCACAAATTTTCCTTGATGATGGGGGCGTGTTCGGCCAGATATTTGTGGGGAGAGGTGTCGCCGGCGTAAAACAGATTGCAGCCGTACAGATAATCATGCTGGTCAAACCAATCTTCCAAATATTTCAACTGGCCGTCAAAGCGCAGGTTGGGGGCGCTGCCGCTCCAGCCGGTAACGAGCATGACCGGTGGATAAGCGGTGGCCCCAGAGCAGG
>JAWOIM010000685.1:0-3865 GCA_046484685.1 Chloroflexota bacterium
GCCTCACCGAGCGCCGCCCGGCGATCCACCTGTCCTTTGACCAGCCGATGAACCGGGAGAGCGTCAGCCGCGCCCTTTCGGTCAGCCCTGCCGTTTCCTTCAGCCAAAACTGGGCAGGAAATAGGCTGCTGATCCGCTTCGACGAGGCGCTGGTGCCCGACCAGAGTTACACTATCACTGTCGCTAAAACGGCCGAATCAGAAGCGGCCGTTCCTCTGGATAAAGAATATACCCAGGTCTATCAGATGCCTGCCCTGATCGATAGCAGTCGCTTTCCCAGCAGCAATCTCCGCAATGCCCCCCTGACCATTCGCTTCAACTATACCCTTGATGAAAACAGCCTGGCCCAAAGTTTAACCCTGGAACCGTCTGTTGAGGGTCAGTTGAGTTTCAACAATGATAAGACAGTGGTCACTTTTCGGCCGGATGATGGTTGGCCCAGCAACGTAGCCTACACCGTCCACTTCAACCGGCCCCTGGCCGATGCCCACGGCGACCCGCTGCCGCAGCTGCAGCCGATCAGGTTCACCACCCCGCCCCCCATTTTAAGCCGCTCACCCAGTGGCCGGGCCACTCATCCGGCCAGCCCTATTGAAATTGTTTTTGACCGGCCGGTAGACCAGGTCCAAACGGCCGCTGCCTTGACGATTGAACCGGAAACGGCCGGTCGTCTCAGTTGGCAAGAAACCACCCTCATTTTTCAGCCTGAAAATAGTTACTTCACACCACATACCCGCTATACCGTTACCCTGGGCACCACGGCTGCCGGCCAGGCAGGCGAAAGGCTGCTGCTGGAACCTTACCAATGGTCATTCACCACCGGTCGTTTAGAGCCAATTGCCTCTTTTGGCTGGGGGCCTAATGCCCAGGCTCTACAAACAGACGGCCGTCGTGCCGTGCAATATACGCTTTCTCGTGATGCTGCCACCGTTACTTTTGACCTGTACCAACTGACATCTGCTCAGTTTCTGGACCGCTACAGCTCCGGCTTCCGCGGTGTCGAAGGGTGGGAGAATCAACCCATCAGCACCGCCGGTACCAGCCTGGTTAAAAGCTGGCAGTCTGCTTCAATCCCCTCATCCCACGAGTGGATTAACCTGCAAGAAACACAGATCCCCGACGACGTGCCCCCTGGCCTCTACATTTTGAACCTGGAGGCCGGCTATTTGAACGATCAGCTTATTCTCGTCCTGACCGACCACAAACTGGTAGTGAAGCAGGCCGAGGGGCAGCTTGTCACCTGGGTTACCGACGGCACAGACACGGCCGTTACTAATATAGAAGTTGCTGTTTATGCCCGTGATGGGCAGCGGCTTGCCGCCGGCCGTACCGACGACCTGGGAATCTTCCGCACCCAGGTGGAGAGCGATCCCCAGCCGCTTATCGTGATGGCTCAGGACGGCAGCGACATCAGCGTTAGCGGTCTGAGCAATGAGTGGCGTCAAGGAAGCAGCCCGTGGGGTGGCTGGTGGGCCACTCCCGCCCCGGTTCCCAAACATGCCACCTACATTTATACCGACCGCCCCATTTACCAGCCGGGTCAGACCGTCTTCTTTAAGGCCATTGTGCGCCAGGATGAGGATGCTATTCTTTCTGTGCCAGATGCCGGCACGGCGGTAACCGCCCGCATTCGTGACGGCCGTAACAACATGGTACAGACCTTTGACCTGACAACCAACAATTTTGGCACCGTCCACGGCCAATTTCAAATTGCCGAAGGGGCCGGGCTGGGCAGCTACGCCGTGGAAATTGTGGCCGGCGATGACAGCCAGCGCCGCACATTCAAGGTGGAAGCGTATCGCAAACCTGATTACGAAGTGACCATCACCACCGATGCCGATCGCTATCACAACGATGATACTATAACTGTCGCCGTTGACAGCAGCTACTATTTTGGGGAACCGTTGGTCGAAGCCGATGTGGTGATTACTCTGTTCTACCGCGATTGGTATAGTTGGTACTTTGCCGATGAAGCGACTATCGAAGGCAAAACGGATGAAAACGGCCGTTTCACCATTACCCTCCCCGCCCAAACCGGTCCTTATGAGGATAACTCAACCGGTCTGAGGCAATCGGTTGTGGGCCTTGAAGCAACCGTAGATGATGGCAGTCACCAAACGGTAAGCGCCTTTACCACCGTTAGCATCTTTAACCGGGCCGAAAAAATTGACCTGAACACGGGGGAATACCTGCACGAGCCGGACCAACCGTTCACTATTCAGGCCCGGGTGAGCGACATCTTCGACCAGCCGGTAGACGGCCGGCAGCTTACCCTCAGCCTGCGCCGTTACAATGCCAACAGCCACCGCTATGATATCAGCGTTCAAGCGGCCGCCATGACCACCGGGGCTGACGGCCTGGCCAGCCTCGCTTTTACTATCGAGGAACCCGGTTATTACCAACTTAACGTAAGTGGACGTGACCGTCTGGGCAAAGAAATTGAGGCCACAAGTTGGATCTACGCTTTTAGCCAAAGTAGTTGGTCTCGCTGGCAGAGTCGCAGTACCCAAGAGTTAAGAATTGTGGCCGATAAAGCCGTATATGCTCCTGGGGATACCGCTCAATTACTCATTGAATCTACTTTTGACGGCCCGGCGCTGCTCACCTTTGAACGGGCTACCACCCGCCGCGAGCTGTTGGTCGAATTAACGGCACCGATTACCAGTTTACCCATCACCATTCAGCCCGACGATGTGCCCAATATTTTTGTCACCGTTACTGCCTGGCAGGAGCAAGATACTGCCCTTCAGCCCGACACTTCCCTATCCCTGGCCGACGGCCGTTTGCACAGCGCCGGGACGGAGTTGAGCGTTCCGGCCAATGACAAAATCTTGACCGTTACTATTACGCCCGACAAAGAAAACTATGCCCCCCGTGAAGAAGCCACCTTTACCGTACAAGTCACCAATTGGCAGGGCATTCCTGTTTCGGCCGAACTGTCGCTGGCGATGGTAGATGAAGCTATTTTTGCCTTGAGCGAAGAATTGGCCGGACCCATTTATGAAGGCTTTTATTACCGGCGCACCAATCGCATTCGTACCTACCATTCCCTGGCTCCCGTTCGCTACCTGTATGAAGGTGGCGGCATGGGAGGGGGCGGTAATGGCGGCCTTCTGGCCGGGAATCCGCGCAGCGATTTCCCGGACACAGCTGCCTGGTTCCCCGTCTTGCACACTGATGCCAATGGAGAAGCGGTCGTCACACTCACCCTGCCCGATAGTTTGACCAGTTGGCGGCTAACGGCCAGGGCCACCACAGCCGATACCCAGGTGGGCGAAACAACCCATAACATCACCGTGCGCCAGGATGTGATTGTCCGGCCCATCCTGCCCCGTATCCTGACTGCTGGTGACCAGGCCCAGGTATCAGTTTTGGTCCATAACTACAGTGACCGGCCGCAAACGCTGGCCGTTTCCCTCAACAGCCTGACAGATACCCTCCTTACGATTGACACCCCGCTGACCCAAACCATTACCCTGGCGGCCGGTGAAGTCCGCATTGTGGGCTGGGGGGTGGCGGCCACGGCCGCCGGAGAAGCCCACCTGCTGACCAGGGCCATCTCCGGCACACAAATGCTGGATGCGGTGCAGCTACCGCTGGCCATACGGCCGTTGGCCGTGCCCGATGTGACCACCCAGGTCGGCCAATTCAGCGGCGAACTGGCGACCAGCGTCAGGCTGCCTACCAACGCCCTGCAAATAAGCAGCGTGCGTATAGAACTCAGCCGCTCCATTGCCGGCACGCTTCTGGAAGGGCTGGATTATCTGACCGGCTTCCCCTATGGCTGTGTGGAACAGACGATGAGCCGCGCCCTGCCCAACGCTGTTGTAGGCCGTGCCTTTACCCAATTGGGGGTAGGCAATCC
>JAWOIM010000726.1:0-15098 GCA_046484685.1 Chloroflexota bacterium
TGTCGATATATTCTTTTAACGGCCGTAAATCCTTATAATCCACGACAAAACCAACCTCATTCAGTTCCTCGGCCCGCAAGACAATCTCCAGCACATAGTTGTGGCCGTGTAAACGACGGCAGGGATTATCTTCCGGCAGTTGGGTCTGGGCATGGCTGGCAGAAAAATGGAATTGTTTAGAAATTTGATACATGGTAAATCATCCTATTTTTTGCTCGCAAAGAAGGTGAAGCGTGAAACGTAAGGTTTATGCACCCACGCATCACGCATCACGTTTCACGTTTCACGTCTAAGTTTTGTATGGCGATTGAAATGTGAACGTGGCCGCTTCGGTTAATTGCAAGGTGAGGGGATCAAGCCGGTAGACGATCCCTTCGGACAATAAATTTTGAACGGGGCCAAAACGTACACTAGAAAAATGAAAGGTTTGGCGGTCATTCAGGCTAAACAAGGGAGACATGATACGCCACAGGTACAACTGCTGCGTGGGCAGATACCAGAGCCAGCCGGCTTGCTGCCCCTCAAGCCGGCTCACCGTTTGGGCAATAGCCTGCTCAATGACGATATCGTTGTCAAGCTGCTGTTGGATGCCTGTCAAAACAAGCTGCGAATCCACTTCTGGCAGCCGGCCCGCCGGGCCAGACTGCTCATGGTTGAGCAGCAGGCCGTTGTGGGCCAGCAGAAGTGAGCGGCTGGCAAAAGGGTGAACGGCCGTTACGGTCAATACGCCCCCACTCCCCCCTGTTGGCGTCCCGTTATGGCCCAAGGCCACCTGGGCGGCCCCTATTTGCACCGCCTGGGGTTGAAACGGCTCTATAAAGCGACGCACCACCGGGGCCTGGGCCGGCACAGACAAAACGGCCGTCATATAGCCAAAGGTGCGGTTGCCGCGCTGCTTGCTGGCCAGGCCCAATCCAATAAAGGCTTCACGAGAAACGGTCGTTTTATCCACTACGCCATAAATGCCACACATTTAAGGTCCATCCTGTCGATAGGGCAGCGGATCGGGCAGGCCCACATCGTCAAACGCCTTCAGGCGCTCGGCGCAAGTCGGGCATTGGCCGCAGGCCAGCTCTTGCCCTTCATAGCAGGACCAGGTCTGGCCATAATCCACTTCTAATTGTAGCCCCTTGCGCAGTAAATCGGTCTTGGAATAGGTGACAAACGGAGCTTTAATCTCTAGCGGATTTTTCCGGTTCAGCCCGTAGACCTGGTTCAACTGGGCCAAAAATTGGGGCGTCGTGTCCCAGTAGCCATAGATGTCATGCCGCTGTGCCCCATAAAAGATGTCGCTGACCCCGTGAGTTTCGGCATAAGCCGCAGCCAGGGCCAGAAAGATCATGTTGCGGTTGGGCACATAAGTAACCGGCTGCGGATCGCCCATCACGTCCAGGACATGGGGCACGGCCGTTTCTGCGTCAATTAAAGCGGAATGGGCAAACAACGGCCGCAGCAGCGACAAATCCAGGATCAGATGGTCCCGGCAGTCGAGCAGCGCCGCCTGCCTGCGGGCAAAATCCACCTCTTTGGTATGTTTTTGGCCATACATAAAGGTGATGACGGCCGGCTGCCGCTGCTGCTCCTTCACCAGGTAATGAAGCAGCGTCACG
The DNA here is from genome assembly GCA_046484685.1 of Chloroflexota bacterium. Lineage (GTDB taxonomy): Bacteria > Chloroflexota > Anaerolineae > Promineifilales > Promineifilaceae > SLGK01. The sequence continues at coordinate 1,611 of JAWOIM010000726.1, forward strand.
CTGTCCAACCCACCGCTGACAATGGCTACACAATCAATCATAATACATCCTTTTGCTGGTAATCCGTTACCGGTAAGCGGTGAACGGATAACCGATAACCGATCACGGATAACAGATTACGGGTATTATTTACTTGACATACGGCAGGATGATTGGCCATGCCGCAGTTTTGTTAAGCCGGGTACGGGCGAGCGCCCTTTTCTGCCACCGGCGGGTTAGTATTCAGTAATCAGTGCTCAGTAATCGGTATTCAGTCCGATTACCGTTTACGGATTACGGATTACGGATTACGGATTACGGATTACGGATTACGGATTACGGATTACGGATCTAAGTATACCATTATCCCGGCCACCTACCACAATTTTCATTTTCTAATTACCGTACGCGAAGCGGTCGCGCAGGGACATTACCGCTTACCGATTACCGTTTACGGGTCACCGCTTACCGCTTACCGGTACTAGCCGCCCGTACGGCGTTGATTTCAGCACGCAGTGTTTGGGCAGCGGTGCGGGCAGCCTCGGCAAAATCAAGGCCGGCCGAGGCATAAATAATGCTGCGGCTGGCGCTGATGACCGGGCCGGCCACGCTGTCTGGTCCATAACGAACGGCCGTTGCCAAATTACCTCCCTGCGCCCCAATCCCCGGAATCAGGAAATTGGCGTTCGGGGCCAGTTGGCGGGCCACGGCCATTTCCTCCGGATAGGTCGCCCCCAGAACATAGCCCTTGTGGCCGGCAGTGGGCCAGGATTGGCTCTGGCGCAAAACGGCAGCCGATACTCCCTCTGCTTGCTGCAGCTCACCCTGAAAGTCCGTGGCACTGGGATTAGAGGTCCGGGCTAAAATGTAAACAGCTTTAGACGGCCGTTGGCCAATCATGGGCAGCACCGCATCCGCCCCCACAAACGGGTTCACCGTCACGGCATCCACATCCCACTGCTCAAACAGACCGCTGGCCCAGGCTGCCTGCGTATGGCCGATATCCCCCGTTTTACAATCCACAATAATGGGGATATCGTCCGGGATATAAGCTATGGTTCGTTCCAGAGCAATCATGCCGGCCGCACCCCATTGCAGATAAAACCCCAGATTGGGTTTGTAGGCACAAACCAGATCGGCCGTGGCCTCAATAATTGCCTTATTAAAAGGGAGTACCGGTTCATCCCACTGCCAAACTGCCTCCACAGGCAGACGATTCGGCTGTGGGTCCAGACCCACACACAACCAGGAATTATTCCGATCTTGAGCAGTTTTGAGCTTTTCTAGATAAGTTTTCATAGACTAAATTGTAACAAAAAAAGCGGCTCTGTGGTGGTAACAATGATAAAACCCCCAAATGTACTATTGTCATAAACCAAAATTTAGGCACACTGGGGGATGAAGATTTTACTCTAGCCGCTGTCCAAATTGGTCAGCACTCGTAGGATGTAATGACATGGACACTTTAGCAGCAGTCATTCTTCTGATTGGCATCTGGCTTATCGTGGATGCAGTAACCGGTATCTGGCGTACGCGCAATCTGTTCTTCGCCTGGCAGTTTATGGGCATTAGTTTAATTCGTATGCCGCTGGAAACGCTTTACTTTCCAGAGACCTCGACAGTTCCGTTGTGGAGCCTGTTGTTAGGTCTTTTAGGAACGTTTGGTTTACTTATTGGCCTGATAGCGGCCATTATCAGTTTACTCACCGACGCCAACGCTATTACCGGGTATATCAAGGCCAAACAAGGGCGTTCTCTTCTTGCCCGGCTCTTTTGCAGTTACCAACCCGCGAAAAAAGCGAAAAAAAAGATGCCCGTATTTCTGGAGAAAAACGTGTAATTGAGGGGGATCGATATTGTATCCAATTACCAATCTGGCCTGCCTGACATAATTTACCCATGATTTACTGTGAAAAACGGCCGTTTTTGGTATCCTATATGATATGGACGACGGACCATAGACGATGACCATCGTCCGCCGTCTATGGTCCATGGTCAAAATAGCAAGGATACCCTGTAATGTTGTCCGACCTGATCGAACTGGTAAGCCAGCCGCCCGGTAATGTTATATACCATCTCATCACTCTGTTTGCCCTGCAAATTGTATTTGCTGTTGCCTTATCCCACTGGTGGCGCAACCGGCATGACCGGCAGGCATTACGAATGGCCGGGGCTGCGGGGATCATTTTCCTGCTGCGCCTGGGGTTGATGCTGGCCGGTTTGATTCAGGCGCAGTTGGCCACCACAGTGGATCCTACGGCCGTTTCTATCCTGCCGCCACTTGAACAGGCATTACACACCGTAACGGCCGCTTTGCTTGTTTGGGCTATCGTACCCCATCCCCAAAATCCCCACTTTGAGCGCGTCAGCTACACGATCCTCTTCACCATTCTCGGTATTATCGCTATCGCCGCTATCTTTTTTACCCAATCCTGGCAGGCCGAAGCGCTCAATCAGGTTGCTTACAACGATTCTGAGCAGGCCACTGTATGGGGGCTGCTGCAAATTCTGCTGCTCGGCTTTGGCCTCATGCTGGTATTAGCCAGCCGGACGGCTCGTTTTAGCTTGCGCAGCAGCATCCTTGGCCTGCTGCTGCTGGCTCACCTGGCCCATTTCTGGAACGCGCCTGAAATTATTCCCACGCAGACCGATGTACCCTATTTGCTGCGCCTGGGCGATTTGATCGTTTTCCCCTTGTGGGCCGTCCTGGTCTACCAGCAGACGCTTATCCCTTTGCTCAGCGGCCGGGACAGCAGCCAGGTTAAGATTAACCGTCGCGCCTTACACTTAGCCACCCGCGTTATTCAGGAGCAGGAAGAAGCCACTGCTCTGCGCCGCGGCCTGGAAATGGTAGCAGAATTTGTGCCGGCCCGTTTCATCGGCCTTCTTACATTTGAAGCCACCACCCCCCAACACCTGACCCTGGTGCGCCAGACAGGCGATAACGGGGCAAAATCTCAGCAGCAGCCCCAACAGTGGCAGTTAAATCGAGACGATTGGCCCGCCCTACGCCAGGCTTTAGAAAAGGGAGATGCATTAGAACTACAGCCCGGTGGCACGGGCGCCCGCCAACTTCGTCTGCTCTATGAAGAATTGGGCATAGGCGACAACGGCTCGCTGCTTATCCAGCCACTTCCCGGTCAGGAAACGGTGCCAGGGTTACTGCTGTTGGGGCGTGGGCCAGGTCACCAAACGTGGCCGGCCGCTGAGACCGGCCTGATCCAGCCCATTGCTGCCTATCTGGGCCAGGTTATGCACACGCTGCGTCAACTGAGTGGCCCGGCAGAAGAACAACGGCCGTTTCTGTCTCAACCGGACGGCACCGCCTCATCTGGCCGTCTGATCGCCCTGGAAGAAGAGCGAGACCGGCTGGCGGCCGAGCTGGAAATCTCCCAAAATCGGGCCAGACAGGCCGAGCGACGGGCGGCCGAAGCCCGTAAGCAGGCTGAAGACCTGGTAGCTACGGTGGAAGCATTCGAGAAAAATCAGCCCCTGGCCGACCCCCTTCAAATTCAAAACCTTGAAGATGAGTTAGAAAGTTTGCGCGAATCATTATCCGTAGCTGAAGAAGCCATGGCTATGGCTGCCGCCAGCGAAGGAGGCCTTTCAACGGAATGGATCATGATGACCATTACCCGGTACTCCGGCCAGCTTGAGGAGGCCCAGGCCCATATCCAGCAGCTTCAACACGCCCTGGAAGAACGCAGCCTGACAAATGACCAGCAAATTGTTGCTTCGTTGGCCCAGGAATTACGCACTCCGATGACCTCAATTGGTGGCTATACGGAACTGCTGCTAAGCGAATCGATGGGCATGTTAGGCAGCCGGCAGCGGGAATTTTTGCAGCGGGTGCAGGCCAATATAGAGCGCATGAACGCGCTGATCAATCAGCTTGTCCAGCTTACGAACAGTGAAACGAGCGAATCCACACTCACAGCAACTGTGACCACAGATTTACACGGGGCCATTGATACGGCCGTTCAATCTGTTCTCAACCAGGTGCGCGACAAAAAGCTTCATCTGAATCTCAGCGTCAGCAACCATTTGCCCCCGGTGGCTGTGCCCCAACATACCTTGCAACAAATCCTCAACCTGCTGCTTTACAACGCCTGCCGCTCCTCCCGTCAGCATGAGCGCGTGGCTCTCAACGTAGAGGCTTATGAAATACCCGATCCTGATGTTCACGCCTACGACGAGCCGCTCCGTTTTGTCCATATTGCCATCAGCGACAGTGGCGACGGTATCAGTATTGATGATCAAGCCAGGGTCTTTAATCCCCAATACCAGGCAGATCACCCCCTGATACGAGGCGTAGGCGATACCGGGCCAGGTCTGGCCATGGCCCACTCATTGGCCCACAACTATGGTGGTCGTATGTGGGTAGACAGCCAGCCAGGGCAGGGCAGCACCTTCTCCGTCCTCTTTCCACTGAGCCAACCGCTAACGGCCGTTGAGGAAACTGAAGCTGATTTGCCGGGCCGTAACGGACAAAATGAATGATGAGTGAGCAGCCGGTCACCCAACCCTGGCGTACCAATCTCCTGATTACGGCAGCCGTTATTTTTACGGTGCTGATTGGGTTAATCCTGGCTCAGACAGATCGGCTCTTTCTGCGGCAGTTGCCTGCGTCCGGAAGCATACCGGCGGCCATTTTAATTGGTACAGTCACGCCAGAACTGGTTGCGCTGCCTACGACCACCACGACATCAACAGTTGTTGCGCCGACAGCCACCGGGGCAGCAACCCCGGTGGCCACGGCCGTTGCCCTGCAGCCGGCCTGTCATGATGCACCATCAGGGTGGGTTCCTTACGTGGTGCAGGCGGGCGATACCCTCTCTTCGCTGGCGGTAGGCTCCGGCGCTACCGTGAGCGAGCTGATTCAGGCCAACTGTTTAGAATCAACGATGCTGCTAAGGGGAATAACCCTCTATTTGCCGGCCACACCGCCCTCCCGTCCCATTTGCGGACCCCCTTCTCACTGGACCCGTTATCGCGTGCAGCCAGGTGATACCAAGTATGGGTTGGCCCGCGTTTATAACACCACCATTTACGCCATTGATCTGGCGAACTGCTTCCGGCCCCTGCTGGCAGGCAGCTATATTTTTCTACCGTCGCGACCGGCGACGGCCACGCCGCTGCCCACAGCCACGCTGCTGCCCACGGCCACGCCGTCGGCCACGACAACCAGCACGGCCACGGCTACGGGAACCGCAACAGCCACGGCAACAACACCCGCTACGGCCACACCAACCGGAACAGCCACTGTGCCGGTAACAGCCACAGCCACCAGTACGGTAACAGCCACGCCTACCGCGATAGCAACAGATCAGCCTACCGTAACGGCTACCGCTACCGGTACAGCCACCGTTGCCCCCACCCCGACAGCCAGCGCAACCTCCCTGCCTACAGCCACCGCTACTGCCACGCCCACCAATACCCCCCTGCCTATTACCCCCACGGCAACGAGCCCCACGGCAACGGGGCAGCCCACAGCTACGCCCTCGGCCACAGCCACCCTACCCCCATCCCCTACCCCTACCGCCACACCTACGCCGTAATGGACCATGAACGATAGACGATAGACCATGGACGATGGCTTTTTATTCATGAGGGCGGGCTGCGCCCCTGTTGAACCCATCTCAAAATATGAGAGTTACCAGACCGTCAAGCGGTCGGCTTGGAGATGATCGCGGCTGTGTTATAATCCTTGTTCGATTTACAAATTGGCTTTTTGAGAAAATTGATAGGGTTAACAAACGTGATGCGTGAAACGTGAGTTTTTGTCACGCATCACGGTTCACAGCTTGCCCTGAACGCAGTTGAAGGGTTTCACGCCTTACTGACACACAAACTATGAAAGACACCGAAGAACTGCGCCACTCCATTTTGGCCCAGGTTGCTGAATATTATGAGCGGGTACACGCCGAACGGCCGTTTACCCCTGGTGAAACCCGCGTCAACTACGCCGGCCGGGTGTTTGACGCGGCCGAAATGCAGAATATGGTCAGCGCCACCCTCGACTTCTGGTTGACGGCCGGCCCTTATGCCCAAAAATTCGAGAAAAAACTGGGCGATTTTCTGGGCGTGCGCGAGGTCATTCCCGTCAACTCCGGCTCCTCAGCTAATCTGGTAGCCGTGACCACGCTCTGCTCCTCACAGTTGAGCAACCCCCTGCGGCCGGGGGATGAGGTCATTGTGCCCGCCGCCAGCTTTCCGACAACGGTCAATCCCATTATCCAAAACCGGCTCGTGCCCGTTTTTATCGACAGCCAGTTGGGCAACTACAACCTGGATGTGGACCAGCTTGAGGCCGCCCTCTCGCCCCGTACTCGTGCCCTTTTTTTTGCCCATACGTTGGGTAACCCGGCCGACATGGACAAGATCATGGCTTTTGTCAAAGCCCACAACCTCTATCTGCTGGAAGACACCTGCGATGCTCTCGGTTCTACCTGGGACGGCAAAATGGTGGGTACGTTTGGCCAGATGGCCACCCTCAGCTTCTATCCGGCCCACCACATCACGATGGGGGAAGGGGGGGCGGTTTATACCAACAGTCGCCGCTTGGCTAAAATCGGCCGGGCCATACGCGACTGGGGCCGCGACTGCTGGTGTGGCTACGACAACCCGGTCAACGGCAAATGCGGCCGTCGCTTTGAGCGGGAAGTGCCCGGCATTCCCGGCTATTACGACCACCGCTACTTTTACACCGAAATCGGCTACAATCTCAAAACAACCGATCCTCAACTGGCAATGGGGCTGGCCCAACTGGACAAAGCACCGGCCTTTATTGAGCGGCGCAAACAGAATTTCCATTACCTATATGAAGGACTAAAACAATTTGAAGAATATTTAATGCTGCCCACCTGGCATGAAAAAGCCGATCCCTCCTGGTTCGCTTTCCCTATGCTGGTGCGGCCCGACGCACCTTTTATGCGTCACGAATTGGCCCGTTTTTTAGAGTTCAACCAGGTGGAAACACGCCTCATCTTTGCCGGGAATATTCTAAAGCAGCCCGGCTACCAGAACATTGAACACCGTGTTATTGGCGATTTGCCCATAGCCGATGAGATTATGCGCGGCGCTTTTTTCATCGGCGTCTACCCCGGCCTCGACGTCGCCCGCCTGGATTATATGCTTGAAATGTTTGAGAAATTTTTCAAAGGAGCAAAGTGGCAAAGTGGCGGTGTGGCAAAGTAACGCCGCCACCTTGCCACTGCGCCACTCTGCAACTATTATGCTAAGATTATCCGTCATTATCTGCTGTTATAACGAGAAAGATACCATTGCTGATGTCATTGCCCGCACCCAGGCGGTTGACCTGGGACCAGGCTGGACGCGAGAAATTATTGTGGTGGACAATTTTTCCAGCGACGGTACGCGCCAGATTTTACAACAAATTGACGATCCGGAAATCCGGGTTATTTTTCACGAGCGCAATATGGGCAAAGGCATGTCGATTCGCACCGGCATAAGCCATATGAGCGGCGACTATATGCTGATTCAGGACGCCGATTCGGAATATGATCCGGCTGAGCACGTCCGCTTTTGCCGCAAGGCAGCCGAGACAAAAGCCGCGGCCGTTTTCGGTTCGCGCGTCTTAGGTGGTGATGTAAAGTATGAGTATGCCCATGCTTATTTGGGGGTAAGGTTCTTAACGGCCGTTACCAACCTGCTCTTTGGCGGCAATCTGACCGACGTGGCCACCGCCACCAAAATGGTGCGGGCCGATGTCGTCAGATCGCTCAATCTGACCACCACCGATTTCAATCTCGATTTCGAGCTGCCCAACAAAATCCTGCTGGCCGGCCACGACATCCTGGAAATTCCCATCAGCTACAGCCCGCGCACCTACGCCGAAGGCAAAAAGATCACCAGCCGTGACGGCCTCAACGCACTGTTGGTGATGCTGCGCGACCGGCTGGGCCTGTCGCCGGTTCTCAAAAAAGAAGTAAAATCAACCCAGTCGACTGCGACTGAGGTGAAACAAGTAAAAAGTTAGAAGTGAAAAGTTAATAGCAAGAGCGCGGATGGACACGATTATCAGATCAACAAATCCGTTTATTCCCAAATCCGCTGTTCTCAGGATAAATTTATGAAAATTGTAGTAACCGGCTCTATCGCCTACGATTATTTAATGTTTTTCCCCGGTAAATTTACCGATTCCCTTATTGCCGACCAGTTGGAGAGCGTCAGTCTCAGCTTCCTGGTCGATTCGCTCAAGCGGCAGCGGGGCGGCACAGCCCCCAACATTGCTTATACCCTGGCCCTGCTGGGCGGCCGGCCGACCATTATGGCCACTGCCGGTCAAGATTTCAGCGATTACCGCGCCTGGCTCGAAGCACAAGGGGTGGACACCTCGGCCATTATCGAGATTGAGGATGATTACTGCGCCTCCTTCTTTGTCAATACCGACCAGGACCATAACCAGATTGCCAGCTTTTACACCGGGGCCATGGCCCACGCCGGCCGTCTCACCTTTGCCCAGCACGCAGCCGATGTCGACCTGGCTATCATCTCTCCCAATGACCCCACCGCCATGCGCAGCCATGCCCAGGAATGCAAAGAGCAGGGTATACGCTACATCTACGACCCCAGCCAACAGGCCGCCCGTCTTTCGGGCGACGACCTGCGCCACGGCCTGGAAGGCTGTTATTTGCTGACGGTCAACGAGTATGAATACCGCCTAATCCAGGAGAAAACGGGACTGACCCCGGAGCAAATCCTGGATCGTGTGGGCGGCCTGCTCGTCACCAAAGGGGCCAAAGGCTCGACCCTGATTGTAGCGGGCGAACAGTATGAAATTCCCTCGGCCGCCCCGGAGCAGGTGGTAGAGCCGACAGGGGCCGGTGACGCCTATCGGGCCGGCCTGATGCGCGGCATTCAGTTGGGGCTGCCCTGGCCGGTTGCCGGTCGTATGGGCGCCCTGGCCGCCACCTACGTCCTGGAACAAATCGGCACCCAGAATCACAATTTTACCATTGACAGCTTCATCGCCCGCTACCGCCAAGCTTTTGGCGACGACGAGGCGATCAGTTTGCTTTTACATAATTCACCACAGATTTGACGGATTTGACGGATTTTCACGGATAAAAAGCAAAAAAATCCGTAAAAATCTACTTTATCCGTTTAATCTGTGGTCGAAAAATTATCAAGGAGATTTTTTCAGATGGATTTTGATATTAAGAATGTTGATCTGGCCCCCGGTGGCCGCCACCGGATTGAATGGGCCGAGCAGGAAATGCCGGTCTTGCGTGGGATCCAAACCCGATTTCGTGACGAACGGCCGTTTGCCGGTCTGCGCATTAGCGGCTGTATGCACGTCACCACCGAAACGGCCAACCTGGTGATATCCTTGCAGGCGGGCGGGGCCGATGTGGTCCTATCCGCCAGCAACCCGCTCAGTACCCAGGATGACGTGGCCGCCTCGCTGGTATCTCATTACGAAATTCCCGTTTTCGCCATCAAAGGGGAAGACAACGAGACCTACCACAAACATATCCAGGCCGTCATCGACCACAAGCCCCACATCATCATGGACGATGGCTCCGACGTGACCAGCACCATCCACAAGCATCGCCGCGACGTGATGGACAACATCATCGGCGGTACCGAAGAGACCACCACCGGCATTATTCGCCTGCGGGCCATGGCCAAAGATGGGGCGCTGGAATTCCCCATGATGGCCGTCAATGACGCCCTGACCAAACATCTGTTTGACAACCGTTATGGCACCGGCCAATCGACGATGGACGGCATTATCCGGGCTACCAATTACCTGATTGCCGGCAAAGTGATGGTTGTGGCCGGCTATGGCTGGTGCAGCCGGGGTATCGCCATGCGTGCCCGCGGCCTGGGGGCCAACGTCATCGTCACCGAGATCGATTACGTAAAAGCGCTGGAAGCGGTCATGGACGGCTTCCGCGTCATGCCCATGACCGAAGCGGCCGCCATTGGCGACATTTTTGTCAGCGCCACCGGCAATATCAACGTCTTTGACCGCCACCACTTTGACGTAATGAAAGATGGCATCTTGCTGGCGAATTCTGGCCACTTTGACGTGGAGGTAAACAAGAAAGCATTATATGAGATGGCCGGTGAACCGAAACGAGTACGGCCGTTTGTCGAACAGTTCACGATGAAAGACGGCCGTAAACTCAACCTGCTGGGCGAAGGCCGCCTGATTAACCTGGCCGCCGCCGAAGGCCATCCCGCCTCGGTGATGGACATGAGCTTTGCCGGGCAAGCCCTGGCCGCCAAATACCTCAAGGACCATCAAGGCGAGCTGGAGAACAAAGTTTACACCATGCCGGCCGAAGTAGATCAGACCATTGCCCGCATTAAACTGGACGCCATGGGCATTAACATCGACCAACTGACCGAGCGCCAGCGCAGTTACCTGGATTCTTGGGAAGAAGGCACTTAATAGTTGACAGTTGATAGTTGATAGTTGATAGCTAACTGTCAACTATCAACTGTCAACTGTTTCATTATGCACTCCCCCCTGGACCGCGATCTGGCCAATCGGATTGGCCCGGTTAAAGCGGCACGCCTCTATTCCAATGTCGTCAGCCCCCCGGTGATGTTTGCCGTGTTGGGGCTGATTTTGGCTTTAACGGCGCTGCCCAACTGGCAGGGGCTGGCCTGGGCGGCCCTCTACGGCTTTTTTATCTCGCTGCTGCCGATTTTGTTTGTGCTGTATCTACTGCGTCACGGCTATATCAGCGAACTGCACATGAGCAATACACGGGAGCGGCATTGGCCCTATATTTCGGCCCTTTTCTCTGCCCTCTTTGTTTATGGTTTGGTACAATGGCTCAATGGCCCGCCTGTGCTGGCCTGCCTGACCCTCTTTAACACCATCGAACTGGCCGCGCTGGGGGCAATCAACGCTTTCTGGCTGATTAGTTTGCACAGTACGGCCGTTGCCGCCGTGGCCGTCATTGTGGGGCTGGTTTTTGGCTGGGGGTATGCGCTGCTGCTGCCCCTGATCATCAGCGTCTGCTGGGTACGCCTCTACCTGCGCCGCCACACGCCGGGCCAGGTGGTGGCCGGGCTGGGGCTGGGCGTCGTCTCCGTCCTCAGCCTGACGCTCATCGGCTGCTGGTGAGGATAGGACGCAGATTTGCAGGATTAACGCAGATTAAAGAACCTCACGTCTCACGTTTCACGAACCCGCATTCACTCAGGAGAAACACACCATGTTTGAACAAGATCGTGTCATTGTCCGCTTGCAGCAGTATTTGATGCGGGATGAGTCGGTGGCGGCCTGCTTTTTGAGCGGCTCATTTGGGCGACGTACGGCCGATGAGTATTCTGACCTGGACGTGGCTTTGGTCTTTACGGGGGAAAGCCGGCGAGAGGCGGCCTGGTCCCGCCGCCGCCAGATTGTGGAAGAGGCCATGCCCTATGTCCCGGCCAAATCGTTTGATGCCGACCATGTACGGCCGTTTTTCCACATCGCCCTCTACAGCAACGGAGCCAAAGTCGATTACCGTTTTGAAACCCAGGCCGACCTGCCGCCCAATTTCTGGGATAAAGATATTCGCATCCTCAAAGACACAGCCGACAAATGGGCCGAGCAGTATCAGGCCACCTGTCAACAGGCGCCGCTGGTGCAGCCTCGCCTCAGCAGTGCCGAACTCAAGGCGTTGGACGACCGCTTTTGGGTGATGTTTATGGATGTGTTCCGCCTGCTGCTGCGCGACGACAGCGACAAGCCGTTTACCATTTACCTGGAACTACTCCACTTTACGCTGCCGCCCCTGCTGCACGTCCTGCCGCCGGAAGACCCCAGCCGTGCCCCCTTGCAGCAGGCATATTTTGGGAAGGATACGGCCGTTACCCGCCAACACCTGGCCCACCTGCTTGACGCCTATATGGCTGCCAGAACGGCCGTGATTCGTCGCCTCAGCCTCTCCTTTACCATCAATACCGCTTTTGAAAACCAGGTTCAACAATTGGTTAAGAAAAAAACAGAGTAGAGGAATAATCAGATGAAATCTACCTATATGTATGCTTTTTTGGTTGTCGCCTTGTTCGGGCTTTTTCTAGGGGCGTGTAACGGCACGGCCGATTCCGAACCGGTGGTTGAGCCGACAGTTGCAGAAATAGCCGCCGCTACAGAAACGGCCGACCCAACCCCCGTCTCAACGCACACCGTTGAGCCAACGGCCACCGTTGAGCCAACGGCCACCGCTGAGCCTACCCCAACCAGTGAGCCAACGGCCACGAGCGTGCCCACGGCAGCGCCCACATTAACGCCTACCGACACGCCTGCCCCAGACCCAACCGCCACCCGTCCCCGCACCAAAGCCACGCCTGGGGCTACAGACGACCCGTTTGCTGATGACCTGGACGAAGAAGCGCTGCTGCCTGTGACCGGCCAGCTTGATCCCCGGCGCGTCATGCTTGAGGCAGAAACGGCCGTTGGCGACCTAAACAGCGTAGCCATAGATCAAATTATCTCCGTCGCCCTTGAAGGGTTCGCTCAGCGCACGGAACAAAGCTGTGTATTTGACCAGGCAGTTGAAGCCAGTTATTGTCACAGCCTGGTAACCTTTGATTTTGGCTTCGGCAATCCGATCACCACTTCTACCGAAGTTGTACAGCGAGACAAGCGGATCTGGCTCCGTGAAGATGATAGCCCCTGGGAAGAAGCCTCGGCCGACCTGTTAGCCCAAATGGGTATAGAACCGGACGATTTTGATAAAACCCTCCTTCTCTCTGAGCATATGGTGGAAACAGAGCTGCGTGGCCAGCGCCTGGTCGATGGCATCGAAGCGTATGAGATCGCCTTTACGTTAAACCTGGCCACCTATATGAGTGATATTTTAGGCCCAGAAATGGCCGCTCTTTTCCTGGATGAAAGTGGGGCTGCCGAAAGTAACGGCCGTATCTGGATCGGCATTGACGACAAGCTGCCTCGCAAAATCCACATCCTCCTTAATTTTGAAATAGAAGGGGAAGAAATCCGCATCAGCAGCCAGGGCGCTTACCACAGCTTCAATGAACCGGTGGAGATTCCGGATCCCCGGTAATCAGTAAGAAGTGAGAAGTAAGAAGTAAAAGCGCTTCTCACTTCTTACTTTCTACTTCTTACTTTCTACTTTTTACTTCTCACTATTATCATGAGACTTATAACACTCGCTACCTGTAATCTGAACCAATGGGCCTTAGATTTTGAAGGTAATCTGGCCCGTATTGTGGCCTCTATCCGGCAGGCTAAAGCGCTGGGGGCACGCTACCGGCTCGGCCCAGAACTGGAAATCACCGGCTACGGCTGTGAAGACCATTTCCTGGAAGCCGACACGCTGCGCCACGCCTGGGAAGTATTGGCCCACCTGCTCGAGGGCGACCTGACCGACGACATCCTGTGCGACGTAGGGCTGCCGGTGATGCACCAGGGGGTGCGCTATAACTGCCGCGCCCTGCTGCTCAACCGGCAAATTCTGTGGCTTCGTCCCAAAATGGCCCTGGCCGACGACGGCAACTATCGGGAGTCCCGCTGGT
>JAWOIM010000068.1:0-2657 GCA_046484685.1 Chloroflexota bacterium
CGAGTTTTTTAGTGCGGCGTTGGAATAATGCGTAGTGCGTAGTGCGTAGGGATTAAGCTACCTACTATGCACTACGTACTAATTTTAATGGCCGGCAGTAGTTTGTCCAAGTCGGGATGGTCGCCGGCATGTTGGCTGTAATAAGCGTACTGCACCACCCCCGGCCCATCAACAATGAATGAGCCGGGCAGCATGTGCACATCTCCCGTGGCTTTGCCTTGCCGGTGGCCGCCCGCAAGTGCCCGAGCTGTCGCTTTCACCAGGCCCGGATTCAGAATGCCGGCCAGGCCACCCTGCTCCAAACCGTAGCTGGTATAAACGGCCGTTTCTTCCTCATCACAATAACAGGTCACACTGGGGGCTAATTTACCACAATACCGTTGGGCATGTTTCGGCTTACCCAGGGCAATGGCCACCACCGGCAGTTCTAACTTCGCAAAATCCTCTTTGTGCAGCTCCAACTGAGCCAGCCACTCGCGGCAAAAGATTCAACCAAAATGGCGCAAAAAGGTCAGGAAGATAGGGCCATCAGCCCATAACTGCTCCATAGCGGTAGGCTGCCCCTCACTATTGAGTACAGTCCCGGCCGGGGCCAGATCGCCAATTTGTAGTTTCATAATGCCTCCTTGTATAGAGTAAGAAGTAAAAAGTAAGAAGTAAAAAGTGAAAAGTAGGTAGTAAGATGATGGGATGAATGTCAATGTGGTCGTTCCAACTTTACAATATATTGTGGGCTGTACCAACGAAATCTGCAAGATTTTCTCAGTGAACCCGTTATATAGGTGTAAGGGTTGCAGAAATGCAGAGTTGCAGAGTTGCAAAGTTGCAAAGTTGCAGAGTTGCAAGGTTACTATTTACTTCGCCACCTCGCCACCTTGCGACCTTGCCACCTTACATCCAAAAAGGAACAACAATGTCTTTGACCGAAGAAAAGCAGTTAATTGAACAAGCCAAGTCAGACCCACGTGCCTTTGGCCGGCTGTATGACCGCTACCTGGACCGCATTTATAACTACGCCTACCGGCAGACGGGCAATGAGATGGTGGCCCAGGATATAACGGCCGTTACCTTCGAGAAAGCGCTGCGTCACATTCGGCGCCACCGCTGGCAGGAGGTCAGCTTTGGTGCCTGGCTCTACACCATTGCCCGCCATGAAATAGCCCAACATTATCGCCAACAAAAGCGGCTGCTGGATTGGCAGTTGCCCGACCCCCACAGCAACGGCCGTTTACCGGAAACGGCCGTGCAGCAGCAAGAACAACAGCAGCAGGTTCACCAGCAGGTCCACCAGGCCCTGGCTCAGCTCAATGACCCGGACCGCGACATTTTGGGGCTGCGCTTCTTTGAGGGGCTGGACAATCAGGAAATCGCCCAGATATTGAACTGTTCCATCGATAATGTCTATGTCCGCATTCATCGCGCCCTGAAACGGCTGCGTAGCCAGATGGAACTACTGAGTGCCACTGAGGAGGTTTTGCCCCATGAGTAATCAAACCCTGAATAATCAATTTGAGGATAAACAGTTGGAAGAATTGGCCCAGGTTTTGGTCGCCAGCAGGCCATATGCCCCACCGCCGTCATCCCATTTTACCGCTGAACTACGCCAACGGTTGATGGCCATCTATGATGAGCCGGTTGGCTGGCAGTTTAGCTGGCTGCCGTCGTTGTACAAAACGGCCGTTGCCCTGGCCGCGTTCATGCTAATCATTGCCGCCGGTTGGGTTTACTTGAATGCCCTGCCCCTGCCAGAACCCGAACCATTGGCCGAGCCGACTGTTGTCCAGGCCACGGTCGCACCTGAACCCACCCCGACCATAGCAGCAACAGCCGGGCAAACCAGTGAGGGTATACCAATTGTGGGTGGTGTGGATAGCGTGGATAGTGTGGGCATAACGGCCGTTTTTCCCACCACCGACATCCTGACCCAAACGACCACGTTCACCGTCTCCGTGCGCTACGAGTTGAACAGCGCTGACAACGCCTACATCGACCTCAAATTAGTCGAGGAAGTGGGGATGGGTGGACGCGGTCTGTACAGCCAGCAAATTCCCATTACCGCCAGCAGTGGCCTCGTGACTGGCACTCTCATCTTCCGGCCCGGTGACGTATCCGGCCCCACTACCATCCGCCTCCGTGCCGAAATCAAGACCGATCCCCGCGCCATTCCGCTGGCCATCACCATGCCCCACAACAACCGGTGGCCCTACCAACCGGCTGCTGATTCTTAAGTCATCAATATGGAGTTCTCCAACAACCGCATAAATTGGGAAAAGAAGCTGTCTGTTGTACTATATGGGAAAAATTGGCTCTTTGGGAACTCAGGGGGTTGACACCAAATGTAGGGGCAAACCCTTGTGGTTGCCCTCGACCGGGCAGGCACAAGGCACTGCCCCTACCCCGCGAAATCCCAAAGACCCAAAAAATTCTTACAAAAACTTGAAGACCTAAAAACATTACCTGGTCTATACCTCCATTATGGCAGGACAGACGTTTCCGCAACAAGCCACATCCTTCGTCGGCCGCGAAGAAGAAATGGCCGACATAACCGACCGGCTGGCCGACCCGACCTGTCGCCTGCTGACCCTGGTTGGCCCCGGCGGCATTGGTAAAACACGTCTGGCTGTGGAAACGGCCGTTCGTGTCGCCTCTGATTTTGC
>JAWOIM010000186.1:0-12096 GCA_046484685.1 Chloroflexota bacterium
ACCGAATTTTGTAAGGCTGACTGCCAGAAACCAGAGATCATAGGAGATGTTGGTCCACCCTAATAATATATAACCAGCCCTCACTCATCACATCGGCTGATCGGGGGATTTTTATATCATCCAGTTGGGGGAGAAACAGAGCGACTGACCACTGCCCACCGTCCACACTACCCAACCCACAAAACGCTACAGCGTAATACCAAACTGCTGCTGCAGAACGGCCGTATATTCCGCTTCATTTTCCACTTTCTGTTCTTGTTTTGACCCATCGGGCGCAGTGATGATCAAGCGATCGTGGCGCAGCGTCAGCCGACCCCCATCTGTAGTAGCCCGTGAACAAACGCGGCCCTGAGTAAAGTGAGAGTCAGGTGATGTCTGATGGTAATGGCACATGGCGGCATAATCAGCGTAGTCATAAGCGTGCAGCGCAAAGCGATATTGGGGCAGCCAGGGGGCCTCAGTGCCGTCCCGCTGCTGCAGCAGAAATTGGTTGTCATGGCCACTTGGGTGGCCACTAGGGTGGCCACTAGGGTGGGGAATAATACGGTAAGCTTGTCGTCCCTGTATCTGCTCCCCTGGTTCATCCAGGCGCAGCGGCCGCAGAAATGAGTCGCCAAAGCCGACATCAACCAGCCAGCGTTCCTCTAATTCTACAAGCAGGGCCATATGGTCAAACGGCGGGCCAAAACTGCCGTCCCCACGAGCCACGCCGGCCGCCAGCAGACTCACCTCGAAGCCCAACGCCCGCAGTAGGGCGGCAAACAAGCCGTTGGCTTCGTAACAAAAGCCACCGCGTCGACGCCGGACGACCTTGTCGAATAGAGCGGCCGTTTCTAACACAATCGGCTCACCGGTATGAATACTCAAATTTTCAAAGGGGACGGTCACTAAATGGGCAAACTGTAACTGGCGTAGGGAAACGGCCGTTGTTTCCAGCTTCCCCCGATAATCAATGCGGTTCAAATAGGCTTGGTTCAAATAATTTTGAAGTATCATCTCACTATCCAGTGGAGAAACCAGGGTTTTGCTAGACGTGGGTCTACTCAGAGACACACTAGAAACCCTCGGTTTCTTTTGTGTAAGATCCAAAAAGGGCAGCCGTAGCCACCCTTCTTGGTATTCCCACTATTTCCCACTGAACCGCGCATTTCAGCGCAAGCCTACTAAGAGTATAAGCCAGTCCAGTGGCAAAATCTATGGTAAAAGTGCCAAAAAGAAAAATGGTTGCACTGTAAACTATGCACAAATGAAACAAATTCTACCAAACCGGAAACTGAATTTTCTCTAATTTGTTAGTGAATAGGCACCAAACCCTAAAAAATTTGTCTATCAGTTACGGCGGCAGTGGCAGCCGGTCGGTCCGGTTAATACTCAGTTCCTCAAAAGGGAGGGACAAAGAATAGCGCCGCCAATCGGGGATATAGGTCAACGAATTACAGGCAATTTCTTCCGCAGGTGTGCCCGGGGCCGGTACCCGCTGTGTGCCGCCACCGCCACTTTCCCCGGCCATAATACTGGCATATTGCCCCAAACCAAAGTAAGCAGCTATCACATTACAACTAACCGGGGCTGCCCAGGCCGACCCTTCGCCACCGTTAAAAATAAAGGTGGCCACGGCAATTTCCGGGTTTTCAAAAGGAGCATAGCCCACATAGAAAGAGTGGGTAGGCAAAATACGACGCTCTGCAATATCCTCATAACGACACCAGCCCCGCGTAATGGCAATATTGTCACAATACTCTGAGGTTCCCGTCTTACCGGCCACGTTTAGGCCAAAATTATCCAGCCAATCGACCCAGGTAGCCCCGGTGTAAAACTCATCCTGATCAACCAGGACGTTCACGCGTCGCATCCCATCCTGAATAATCTGCATATGTTCCCGCTCCACGTCCAGGGCATCAATCACCTGGGGCTGGTATATGTAATCGCCGGCCTCATCAAAGCGGATGTTCAGTGAAGGATCGTCCACCGGATTGCCATCGGCGTCGGTGACAATCGCTTCGCCGTTTGGTCCGGGACGTGCCCGCAGGATCACTTCGCGCCGGTCGTCGACAAAGACCACGTTTCCGGCATCATCAGTCATGTGGTGGATGATGGTCGGCCTGTACAGAAACCCGCCATTGGCAATCACCGCCGTCATTTGGGCCAGTTGTAGGGGCGTGGAGGTAATATACCCCTGACCAATCCCCAGATTGTAATCATCCCCGGTGGACCAGGGTTCACCATAGGTACGACTCTTCCATTCGGCGGTGGGTAGATTGCCTGGAGCTTCTAGCGGTAGTTCGATACCCTGTACCCGGCCAAAACCAAACTGAAAAGCATAGTTATAAATCCCTTGCACACCAACGCCATCCACAAACTCGCCATCTTGAGCAAAGCCACCCGCTATTTTGTAAAAGTAAATATCGCAGGACATGGCAATGCCCAACAGCATATTAACCAGGCCATGACCGTTACGGTCCCAGCAGTAGAAAGTTTGGGCACGGCCAGGATCGTTAGGCGCAAAGCGGTTGGCAATGGTAATTTCGCCGGGGGCAACCAGGAAGCGGTTGGCCGAAATAAGCCCGTCTTGCAGCGCAGCCAGACCGGGAACCATTTTGAAGACGGATCCGGGCGGGTAGGTGCCGCTGACGGCGTGGTTCACCAGCGGTGTATACTCGTTGCGGGCCAGACCCAGGTAATATTCTACCGGCACTTCGGTTTGGAAGCGGTTGTTGTCAAAGGTGGGGTAGTTGACCATGGCCAGGACCTCACCTGTTTGGGGATTAAGCGCCACGACAACAGCCTGTTCAATTTCGGGATAGGTGCGCTCACCGGTAATATCGTCGATGCGGGGATAGGTGCGGTTGGCAATCATGAATTGGCCCAAGATTTCGTGGGTGATTTTTTGCAGGTCCAGGTCTAGGGTCAGATGGAGATTTAGGCCGGGGACCGGCTCTTCCATGACCCCAATTTGACGCACTTCGCGCAACGCCCAGTTTTGCTCGATAACACGACGGCCCTTTTGGCCGGCCATCTCAATTTCCATGGAATTTTCCAGGCCCGACCAGCCAACACGATCGTTACGTTGGTACTCGCGGCCCGGCAGTTCCAACCAGCGTTCGTTGGGGATAGGCCCCATGTAGCCAATCAGGTGGGCCGTATATTCGCCAGCCGGATAATCACGCAGCGGTCCGGGGATAACGCGCACGCCGGGCAGATAGATACTCTCTTGTTCGATAAGTTGGGCCAGGGTAATAGGAACACCGGTCGTTATCACTGCCGGCACGTATTGGGCAAAGCTGTTACGGTCAACAATTGCTTCTATACTGTCAGGCAGCATAGGAACCAGACCGGCTTCATCGAGGGTGCGCTCTACAGGCGCACCGTAGATGCGGGCCATGCGCGTATAGCTGCTAACCAGCTCCGGATTGGCGGAGCTGTTGAGCATTTCTTGCTGAACGGTATTAGTGACGGGAACGCCGGTGAGCAGAGAAAGGCGTTCGTAAACGCCCTGGCGTTCGGCGGCGGTCCCGGGCAGCAGGGCAGGGGTAATAGTCACGTTAAAGCTAGGCTGGTTGATGGCCAGCGATTGGCCGTTGCGGTCTACGATGGTACCGCGCGGAGCATTGTAACGCAGCACGGCAAACTGGTTATCTTCGGCCTGAAGCTGTAGTTCGGCACCTCGGTCTTGCTGAATCCAGTAGACCCGGTAGAGAAGAATAGTCAAAACAATAATAATAAGGAAGCGCAAGAAGTAGAGACGGCCGTTTAGCCGCGGATCCTCTTGTTCTTGCAGCTCTAGCTCTTCAATTCGCTCCCAACCGATTCGAGACATAGGTATACCTGATTGTAGGGTCCAGTCTGTAGTGCGTCATTGTTAATAGATAAGACACTGGGTTATGCCCATACTAATTGTTGTTTGTATAGTAGAGCATTTGGGTCAGATGTGCCGCTTTTTTTAGCAACCGTTCAGACAACAATGAATTGACCCACGTAGGACGTGAGCACGTAGATGTGGGCACGTCCTACGTGCTACAATTCAACCGGTCGGGGACGCAGCAGACGATCTAGGCGAAACATCAGCCAGTAAATAGGCAGAATGAGCGCGGCGTGCAAAACGGCCGTGGGGGGAATCAGTTCCATATACTCCCAGCCAACAGAAAACCCAAAAAGGCGCAGCAGAAAAAAGTTCAGCAGCATAACCACAAAGGTAGCTAACCCTGCCTGAAGCATAGGAATGAGATAGCGGTTTTCAGGTAGCATCGTGCTTAGCCAGAGAATGGAGGGAATAGCTGCCATATAGGTAACGGCCGATACACCAATGGGAACTGCCGAAAAAAGATCAACAAATAAGCCGGCCACAAAAGCCCATACTACCCCTTCATTAACCCCTTTTAACAAGCCCCGGCCAAAGGCCACCAGAAAAAGAAGCTGGGGTACAAATCCCAAAACGGGAAAATAAGGCAGCAGCGATGTCTGTAAAATCAGCAGCAGGGCCATCAAGGGAACAGCCAGATAAACGGATGATCCCATTATGGTCCGTCCGTAAAAATACCGGTGTCCGTCGGCTGAAAATCTACAATGATGAAAACGATTTCCAGCGCATTAAAATCAACGGCCGAACGCACGGCGGCTCGCTGGAACAATTCGGCCTCACTACGCTGTACTTCTACCACCCGGCCCAGAACCAGGTCGCTGGGCATGCGACCATCCAGCCCTGATGTCACCACAACTTCACCCACCGTAATCTGGTGGCGTTGATCAACCCATTCCAAATAGAGATCGCCGGTCACACCGCCACCGCGCAGAATGCCGATGCCGCGTGAGTTAACCAGACGCGCCGCCACACTGTTGCTGGCATCGGTAATTAAAATGACTTGAGCCGAGCGGTTAGAAACGCGATAAACGCGCCCCACCAGTCCCCGGGCTGCTTCCACCAACATATCAACCTGAAGACCATCTTCCAGGCCCCGGTCAATGATGATGCTGCGTACAGAGGGGTTGGGATCACGGCCGATAACATTGGCCGTAATACGTTGATAGTCCGGGGTTTGGCGGGCATGGTTAAACAGTTCCAACATAAGCTGGTAATCGCTTTCCCTATTGCGATACTGATCAATTTCGCGCACCAACTCATCATTTTCAGCCTCCAGGCGGGCAATTTCGGCTAGTGCTTCTTGAACGTCACGCGGGCCGGCCAGGGTTCCAGACAGCGTATCGGCCCGTCCGGCCGTCCACTGCATCATGACAGCCATCGGGTTGCGGATAAAATCCAAGGCGCTGCCCAGATTGCCGGTACTGTCTAAAATACTTAATAGCAAAGCCGCACCCATCAAAATGAGAAATGCTGCCCAGCTAATTCGTCTTGGTGCGTCACGCATGATGGCTACCCGTATTGCGTAGTGCGTAGAGCCTTGAACAAAAAGCTAAATGACTGTTCACTGAATACTGAATACTAAACACTGGCTTTAGTGATGGGTACTGCCGCGATGGAGGCCAACCAGGACGCGCTCATAATTGTCCAGGTCTTCCAAAACCCGGCCGGCACCGCGAGCCACACAGGTCATCGAATCTTCGGCCACCCAGACGCGCATCTTGACCATATCTTCAATGCGTTCGGCCAACCCCTGTATCTGGGCACCGCCACCGGCCAGGCAGATGCCTGCTTCCATCAGGTCGGCTACCAGTTCGGGCGGCGTTTCGTCGAGAGCGTCACGGACTGTATCAACGATGATGTTGACCGAGGGGGCCATGGCTTCGCGCAGCTCAATGCTGCTGATTTCAACCGCCTGCGGTAACCCGTTGATCAGGTTACGGCCGCGTATGATCATGGTGCGCTCTTCGGGCAGGGGAAAAGCAGAGCCAATACCAATTTTGATGCGCTCGGCCATGCGTTCCCCGATAAGCAGATTGTATTTACTGCGGGCATATTGGATGATGTCTTCGTCCATTTCGTCACCGGCCACGCGGATGGAGCGGCTGACAACAATGCCACCCATGGCAAAGACGGCCACTTCGGTGGTGCCACCGCCAATATCCACAATCATGCTGCCGCGTGATTCGATAATGGGCAGGCCGGAACCGATGGCGGCGGCCATGGGCTCTTCGATCAGGTAGGCTTCGCGCGCCCCGGCCGAGATGGTAGCGTCGTAGACGGCCCGTTTTTCGACTTCAGTAACGCCGCTGGGTACCCCAACCACAACGCGGGGGCGTGGAAAAGGGACCAGCATTTGTTCGTGTGCTTTTTTGATAAAATAGTCGAGCATGGCTTCGGTGATTTCAAACTCGGAGATAACGCCATCCCGTAACGGCCGTATGGCCACAATGTCGCCCGGCGTTCGCCCGACCATCTCCCGTGCTTCGGCACCAATAGCCAGGGGCCGGCGCGTACGCTTGTTAATGGCCACCCAGGAAGGTTCGTTTATAACAATGCCCCGATCTCGAATGTAGACCAGGGTGTTCGCGGTTCCCAGGTCAATACCAATGTCCAAAGAAAAAAGGCCCAAAAGCCAATCAAGTGGTCTAAACAACGTATTAGTCCTTTTGTATCGAATTGCCGGCAGCAGAGCGGCCAGCAGCGCGGCAAAGCGGTAAGGTGGCAATGCTTGTGCCCCTTTGCCACTCTGAAACCTGCCTTTTGTTCATGCAAATGCGGTAAATTATACCAAATGGCTTCTGGACTGCACAATTGCACCCAAAAATAACTAAAATGCCACTATTCTGGGGCTGTTTGTGAGTGATGGATAAGTTGAACGGCCATTATAGCCCGCTGCTGCCAATCTGAGTATACTTGAAAGAAAAGGTAGCGGGTAGAAGGAAGCAGGTATAATACACGCTTCAATAACAGAACAGCCCCCTGATCACTGGACGTGAAACGGTCGCGCAGCGACAGTACCGCTTATTGAACCCCGGCTAGGAGCGACACAATGGCACGGCAAGCATTATTTGCAGGATTAGTTTATGATGAACAAGAAGTGTTGGTAGAAACGGCCGTTGTCGGCGGCGAAGCTCAATACGTGGTTGATGATGCCGGCTTTCATCGCCACATTGAGGCCGAACAGGTAGACCGGCAGGTTCTTTCCTTTTTTTTGCAGCAGTTAGAAGCCAACAAAGATATGGCCGTAGAGCAAATGCTGAACATGATAGGCAAAGATGATCTCTTCACCAAAGCAGCCATCGACGCCCAACTGCGTAACGTCGACATGGACCAGATTATTGCCCAGGGCATTCCCCTGCAGGCCCGCAATATGCTGGGCATGTTTGGTTTGCGTATCATTATCAACGTTCATGGTGATGTAGTGACCATCGACCAGCCGGCCGGACCGGAAAACGGTGACCGGTAAACCGTAATTCGTAAACCGTGAGCGGTTCACCGATAACCGTACGCGAAGCGGTCGCGCAGCGACATTATGGATTACCGATCAGTAAGCGCCGCGCCCAAAGAGTGAATGGGGAACTGTTTGCAGCAAGATGCGAATATCCATCATCAGCGACCAGTTTTCGATGTAGTAAATATCGAGCAAACATAATTCATCAAAGGTCAGATCGGAACGGCCGCTTACTTGCCACAGCCCCGTGATACCGCCAATAACCGCCAGCCGCTGCCGGTGCCACGGCTTGTAGGAGGCCACCTCTTCCGGCAGAGGAGGACGCGGCCCCACCAGGCTCATATTGCCCAACAACACATTGTATAACTGCGGCAGTTCATCCAGACTGGTGCGCCGGATGAAACGGCCGACTCGCGTCAGGCGGGGATCATCCTTTATCTTAAAGATTGGTCCATCTGCCTCATTCAGATGAGCCAACTGCCCCTTTTGCGCGTCGGCATCTTCAATCATTGAGCGGAACTTATACATGCGAAACAACTTGCCGTTTGGTCCTACGCGCATCCCTGAATAAATAATTGGCCCCGGCGAATCCAGCTTAATAGCTATGGCAATTAGACCCGTAACCAACAAAGCCGGGATTCCCCCCAGGGTGACAATCGTCAGGTCCAACAGCCGTTTTAGCAGCAGCGAAAATCGACTCAAACTTATATGACGAATGCTCAGCATGGGCACACCGGCCATATTGTTAAACTCTACCCGGTTTAGGCTAAGCTGGAGCAGGTCTGGTACAACCTGTGCCCGTACTCCATGCTGCTGGCAGTGGCGCAGTAGATCCAAAATATGTTGGTGCATTTCGCCGGGCAGGGCAATAAAAACCGTGTGTAAATCAGAATACCGTTTGAGAACAGCGGCCAATTCTGAAAAACTGCCTAAATGGGGGACGCGGCCAGAACCAATATTATTCTCCTCGCTGCCATCATCCAGGTAACCAACCGGTTGAAAGCCCAGATCGGGGCGGGCCAGCAGCGTGCGAATGACGCCCCGCCCTACTTCACCAGAGCCAACGACCAAAGCCCTATCCACAAAGCGGCTGCGTGCGTAGAGCATTTGCAGCAGCCAGCGCCGCAGCCAGCGAGCCAGGCCGACAAAGATAACAATGAAGATGAGTGCCCACACCAGCAGCAACCGGGAAAAAGCCAACGGCCGAAAAAAGAAGGTGAAGGCCATCATCAGGGCAATGCCGGCAGACGTGGCGTAAGCTACACGTGACATCTCATCAATCCAGGCTTCACCACGCCGCCGTGTCCAGACTTTGTTCTGGGCAAACGCACCTGCTAACAGCAGGGTAAGCAAAATCTGCTGCCCAACATAACTTTCGTACGGTTCATAAGAAGTGGCTTCTAACAACCATTCAAACCGGTAGCGCACTATGTAGGCAAAGGCAAAAGCCAGGTTAATGAGAACCAGGTCTGTAATAATTGTTGTATGACGTGTGGTTCGTTTGTTCATAATTGATTTAGCAATTTTTGGTAGACGGTGGCCGTCTCTTTGGCGGCGCGCTCCCAGGAAAATTGTTTGGCCTGGAGCGGCCCCTGGTGGCGGAGTTGGTTGGCAACGGCCGTGTCTCGCAGCAGCCAATCCATTCGTTCCGTCAGGCCGGCGACATCATCCGGCTCAAAGAGCAGTGCCGCCTCGCCCGCCGCTTCCGGTATAGACGAAGTGTTGGCGGCAATAACCGGCGTGCCGCAGGCCATTGCCTCTACGACCGGAAGGCCAAACCCTTCATAAAGGGAAGGGAAGACCAGCATCGTGGCCGCATTATACCACCAGGGTAGGGTCTCATCCGGCGCATAACCGGCAAAGCGAACCCGATCCCGTATACCCAAAGATGTGACCTTAGCAAAAATTTCTTCAAACATCCAGCCGCGGCCCCCTACCAATACCAACTCCACATCTGGCGCTAACAATTGGGCAAAGGCTTCCAACAGCAGCGGTAAATTTTTACGCGGCTGCAATGTGCCCACATGCAGCACGAAACGAGCGGGCAGGCCTTGCTCCCGGCGGAAGCGAGCTACCTGATCCGGCGGCAGCGGTCGATAAGCCGGATCAACGCCGGGGCGTACCACGGCTACCCGTTCTGGCGCTACCCCAAACCGGTTGACGACATCCTGCCGCCCTGACTCAGAAATAGTGATCAACTGCTCTGCTCGGCGGCAGGCATGGGCCGTTTGCAGCTTCAGATAGAGCCGCTGCCCGGCGGGGAAAACATCTGGATAGTAAACAAAGCTGAGATCGTAAATGGTGACGATGGTAGGACAAGGTCGTATCAGCGGCAGCACAAAAGCCATACTATGCCATAAATCCAATCCATCTCGCCAGGCCAGCCAGGGCCAGGCCACCTGCTCCCAAACAATTCGTGCCCAGCGCCGTTCTGTCGGCCAGCGGCTGGCAGCCAGGCGCAGCCCGGGCTGATCAGCCAGAGTTTGCGGCTGGCGCGTATAAACAATGGGCTGCACGCCCAATTCGGCCGTAGGCAAATGACGCAGCACCTGCCAGATATACTGGTGGATGCCCGCCCGCCGATAATTGGCTGCGCCGGTTAACAAATGGGCATTGATGCCCACGCGGGGCAGCGAACTGGCTTCTTGCGCTTGTTGTGGCATAAGCTCAACATTATACCCTATGTCGCCTCAAGCGACAGAGCCTTGATTTGCCACCAGCTTTACCGATTC
The DNA here is from genome assembly GCA_046484685.1 of Chloroflexota bacterium. GTDB lineage: Bacteria > Chloroflexota > Anaerolineae > Promineifilales > Promineifilaceae > SLGK01. The sequence continues at coordinate 10,043 of JAWOIM010000186.1, forward strand.
AATCTCCGCCTGCATACGGACTTTTTCATTATGTTGACTAATTGAAGGGTAAGCTCTAAAATCGTATAAAATGGCAAAGAGCCAATATTCATCATCCATCGTCTATCGTCTATCGTCACTTTTTAAGGAGAGTTCTGTGAAACACTCAAGATTTCAATTCCCAAAACTACCCCTATCAAACCATTTTAGCTATTGGCTGATTTTTATGTTGATCTTCTCTCTGGCTTTGGTCGCTTGTGAACGCACCATTCCTGAACCAGAAGAGCGTGAAGAGTTACCGCCGCCTGCCGATCAGGTACCTGTGGAAGACCCGTTTTCGCTGCCTGACCCAGATCCTGTTCCGGCGCCTACGAATGGCTACCCGGCGCCAGAAGAACCAGCCCCAGCACCGGTCGAGGAAACGCCTCCGGTTGCAGAAGAGCCGGCCCCCGAATCTGAACCAGAAGCTCCGCAGCCGACACCCCCACTCGAGTTGGGCGGCTCTTATACCGTACAGGCAGGCGATACGCTGTTTTCTATTGCCCAACGGTATGGCATTACCGTGCAGGCGCTGGCCACTGCTAACAACATTGTGAACGTTAACCGGCTGGATATTGGCCAGGTGTTAACCATCCCCGCTGAGGGCGATACCCCGCCACCTACAGAAGAAACCGGCGAAGAGCAGATTCACATTGTGCAGCCCGGTGACACATTATTCCGTATTGCTTTGCGTTATGGGGTGACGGTTGAGGCATTGGTCAACTATAATAATATAACTGATCCAACGCGTATTGATGTAGGACAGCAGATCAGGATTCCAGCCCGGTAAGAACGGCCGTATTTGAGGATAGACAATAGACGATGGACTGATCGGTTGTAACAACAATCCATCCCAACTTCTATAGAACCGAAAAGAGCCTTGCTTAGCAAGGCTCTTTTCAGGAAGAGGAGAAAAGGAGGAAAGAGGAAGATTACATTACAGATACCAATACGTTATTCTTACGTGGATTCCAATACATGTTGCTCTGGTTTTCCTTTACAATTGTTTGTACCTGTACGATAAATATAGTGTACCCGATAATCGTTGGTATCGCTGGGATACCCAATACAGTTGAAGTGTAAACTGCTTTACAAATATGAACCTGGTCACCTTAGAACAAGTCAGCAAGCAGTACAGCGAACGGCCGTTATTCGAAGCCGTCGATTTACGCATCAATGTGGGGGATCGCATCGGCCTGATTGGCATCAACGGCAGCGGCAAAACTACCCTGCTGCGCATCATTGCCGGCCAGGAAACGGCCGATGAGGGCCAGGTCACCGTTTGGGGCGGCGTCCGTATTCGCTTTCTGCCCCAAATGCCCCAACTTAACCCCCAGGCCACCGTCCTCGACCAGCTTTTTGACAGCAACTCTCCCCAGATACGGCTGCTGCGCGACTACGAGCAGACCAGCCACCGCCTCCAGACCAAACCCCATGACCCGCAACTGCAAGACCAATTGGCCCACCTGGCCGGTGAAATGGAGCGCACCAACGGCTGGGCAGCCGAGGCCAATGTCAAAGCGATCCTGACCCGGCTGGGCATTACCGACTTCCAGGCACCTATTGCCAGCCTCAGCGGCGGCCAGCAGAAACGGGTAGCCCTGGCCCAGGGTCTTATCGATCCGGCCGACCTGCTCATCCTCGACGAACCAACCAACCATATCGATGCCGAAACAATCGACTGGCTGGAAAATTACCTGCTGACCGTGCCCAACGCCCTGCTGCTGGTGACCCATGACCGCTACTTTTTAGACCGGGTGGTCAACCGTATCATTGAGCTGGACCGGCGGGAGATTGTAAGTTACCCTGGCAATTACGGCCGTTATCTAAGCCAACGAGATGCCCGTGACGAGCGATTGGCCGGCGATGAAGCCAAGCGACAAAAGCTGCTCAAGCAGGAATTGGAATGGCTGCGCCGCGCCCCCATGGCCCGCGGCACCAAACAAAAAGCCCGCCAGCAGCGGGTGGAAGTGTTACAAACCATCGGCTATGATCGCAGCGACAAGCGGGTGGTCATGGCCCTGGCCAGCCGCCGT
>JAWOIM010000246.1:0-2861 GCA_046484685.1 Chloroflexota bacterium
CATCTATACCACTCCAGGTGGTATTTTCAACCAAACTGTTTGTAATGGTAACTACTCCCCCACCTATAGATAACCCGCCGCCGTTATCTTGAATCAAGCTGTTGGTAATAGTGAGGACTCCTCCACCTAAAACTGTTTTAATACCGTAGCCGTAACTATTGTTAACCTGCACGGTGTCAAGAGCAAGCCTGGCGTTGGCTCCTAACGATAGGATGTTACCAGATAGGGAGCCGCTATTGGGTCCGCCATAACGAACAACAGCATGTTTGAGATTTATCTGTCCGCCATTAACTCGAATATAGTCCCAATCACCCGGCATCGGAGAAGTATTGTCACCATCCCCATTCGTGTCTCCACCCACGCTGTCATCTTTAAGTGAGGTGAAGTAGATTTTGTCACCGGTTGTGCCCTGCGCGATCAATTCCCCGTCAATATTCAGGCTCATGTCCGTGTCAAATTTAACGACGACCCCTGACTCAATTGTCAGGGTGATACCAGGGGGGACATAGACATAGCCGATGACAACATAGGGGCTGTTAACGGCCGTCCACGTCGTGGTCTGCGTTACAGTCCCGCTCACATAGGTTGGCGGGTCGAGTAAAGGAATGGCCTGGGTAGTCGGTATATCGCTCAAAGTAAATAGCAGCGCCATTCCCGCCACCGGCGCCACCAAAGACAATAATAAACTCATCAGTTTCCGGGCCATGATTTAACCCTCCTGAGCCAAAGTCGCCAGCAGCTTCTCGGCTACGGCCGCATCTGAACTGGCGCCTAACTGCTCCAAAATCGTATGCGCTTCCTGGGCATAGGTACGGGCTTCGGTTTGACGGCCGTTTACCCTCACCAACAGCCGCGCCAACGCCAACAACACCTGTCCCCGTTGGTAGCGGGAACCGGTTGCTGATAGCCGTTCCTGACTGGCCTCCAGAATTGCCAACGCCCGCTCCGTTTCGCCCTGTGCCGCCAGCGCCTCTGCTTGCAGCCGGTAGAGCGGTTCCAGGCTGTCATCTTCACCTGCATCACCCTGATTGAGCCAGGGTGCGACCAGGGCCAACACCTGCGCCGGCTCAGCTTGAGACAGGGCCACCTGGGCCAGCCAGCGATCTATATCCAGGTCAAATTCGCCCACGCCCTCGGCTGCGGCCAGCGTGCGTGCCTCGGTCAAGGCTGCCCGCGCCTGATCCAAAGCTGATTGCCGCCAATACAATGTCGCCAGCACAATGTGGCTAAAAATAATCCCCTGCGGCGATCCCTGCTGTTGAAAGAGAGCCAGGCCCCGTTGGGCAGTGGGCAAGCCCTGTTGCCAATCGCCCGTATGGGCGTACAAATCGCCCAGATTGCCGCAGGTCATCGCCAGTTGGTACTGGTCACCAGAACGGGTCAAAATGGAGACAGCCTGCTGGTAAGCCTCAGCCGCTTCGTGCCACCGATCGGCCTCAAAAAGATAAACGCCCAGATTGGAATAATCCTTGCCCAGGCTGAGCAAGTCACCGGCGGCTTCATTGATAGCAAGGCTTTGCCGCACATAGGCAATGGCCGGGGCGGCCTCTCCCTGATAACGAGCGGCAATACTCAACAGGCGATAGACAAAACCCAACAGCCAGCTATTGTCGGTTGTTTTTGCTACAGTCAGACTTTGCTGGCAAGCTGTTTCAGCCTGGGACAGATGCCCAGAGCGTAAATGAACCAGCCCGGCCAGGGCGTACAGCAGGGCAGCTTCAGCCGCTTGATCAAGACCGGCCGTGGTCAATGCCTGCCGGCCGGTGTCGTGCCAGGTTAAGGCTTCCCGGAAATTGGTTTCCCCGCCGGCCTGCTCGTATAAACGGCCGATCTCATAACAACACTTGGCCCGAAGCAAAACGGCCGCTTCAGCCGTTAGCGGTAGCAAAAGCGTATATGCTGCCTGCAAATGGGTTCTGGCGGCCTCAAATTCGCCCATAATGGCCAGCACTTTGCCAAACTCATAGTGTGCTTGCGCCAGCGGCAATCTGGCCGGTTTGGCCTCTTTTACCAACGACAACGCCAGCCATAAGTGCCGCCAGGCGGTCTCATTGGCGTAGGCGCGAGCATCCCGCTGGCCGGCCAGCGCGTAATAATGGAAGGCCTTATCCCATTGTTGGCCCTGGGCAAAATGATGGGCCAGCGTCTCATAATGGGCGGCCGGGGCTGCCTGATGGGCTGCCTCTAACCAGTGTCCCATTTGCCGGTGGTATTGGCGACGGTGAGCTACGGGCATATTCTCATAAGCTACCTGCTGTACCAGGCCATGCCGGAATTTGAAACCGGCCTGCAGCTCAGCACCCACTTGTATCCGGGTCTGTTCAAACATAGCCGCATTACGCAGCACGCGGAGGTGGCGATAAAAATCATTCCGGTCATGCCCACTACCTACAAAGAGGAATTCTAAGCTTTCACCGGTAAATGTCAGACCAGAAACGGCCGCTAACCACAAGACTCGCCGCGCCCCTGGACTGGCATAATCCAGATCGTCAATCCGGCTCTGAATCATCTGGTAAAGCGTATCCGGCACGCTCAGTTTTGTCACCGGTTGAGCTAGCTGCCAACCCGCGTCCGTAGCTACCAGGACGTTGTCGGCTATCAGTCGGTACAGCACTTCCTCTAAGTAGAGCGGGTTGCCGTCAGTCTCATCTAGGATGAGCTGCTCAAAGGCAGAATCTAACGGTTCTTCCAATTTCAACAGACGGTATAACAAAGACGCTCGTGCCGGGCCGTCCAGTTCTTCTAAAGCGATTTCTTCACAATCCGGGTGGTCCCGTCTAATATCATGCCAGGTTTGCCAGATGGGCAGATCTTTACGTAAGCGATAGACCAAGCAAAAAGCAACGGCGGCCCCATCCGGC
>JAWOIM010000628.1:0-4226 GCA_046484685.1 Chloroflexota bacterium
CGGCGAGGCAGCCCGGGGGGCGACGCTGTACGTTAGCCTGGAGCCGTGCAACCATTACGGTCGTACTCCCCCCTGTACCAAAGCCATTATCGAGGCAGGTATCAGCCAGATTTACTACGCCGTGGCCGATCCCACCCCGCCGGCTCGCGGCGGCCACCAGGCATTGGCTGCGGCCGGGATAACGGTTCAACAAGGCCCCTGCACGGCCGCCGCCCGCCACCTCAACCGCTTCTTTTTCCACTTCGCCAACAGCGACCGACCCTACGTCGTGGCCAAATTTGCCGCCAGTCTGGACGGCAAGATAGCCACCCACACCGGCCACAGCCAATGGATTACCGGACCCGAAGCACGACAGCGTGGCCACCACCTGCGCCAGGCGGTCGATGGAATTCTGGTGGGCGCGGGCACGGCTGTGGCCGACGATCCCCAATTGACCACCCGCCTGCCCCAGGCCGCCGTCAGCCACCCGCTGCGCATCCTGCTAGACAGCCGAGGGCGGGTGCCCCTGCCGGCCCGACTTTTTGACCCCGACCTGCCCGGCCAGACGGTGGTGGCCACCACCAAGGCCATGTCCGCTTCCCATCGCCATCTGCTGGAAGCACAAGGTGTTTGGGTGTGGGAATTAGAAACGACGGAAAACGGCCGTGTTTGTCTACCCCAGTTGTTAGAACGGCTCGGCCGGCAGCAGATGCTAAGCCTGCTCATCGAAGGGGGCAGCGAAGTCTTGGGGGCATTCTTCGCTGGCGGTCTGGTCGACGAAGTACAGGCCTTTTTGGCCCCGATTTTGATTGGCGGGCAGACGGCCCGCGGCCCTCTGGGCGGCTGCGGCGCGGCCACCCTCCATGACGCCTGGCGGCTGGCCGATGTACGCCTGGAGCGGTTGGGAGAAGATGTACTGTATCAGGGGCGAGTGGCGAGGTAACAAAGTGGTGAGGTGGCAAAGTAGCGAGGTGAAGGCGCCGTTACTCCGCTACTCCGCCACGTTGCCACTCTGCAACAGGAGCAAAAGATGTTCACAGGCATAATCGAAGAAATCGGCACGGTCATACGCTTACAGCGGACGGGTGACGGCTACGATCTGGCCATTCGGGCGCGGACGGTACTGGCCGATACCCGGCTGGGTGACAGCATCGCCGTGGATGGGGTTTGCCTGACGGTAACCCACCTGGGCACAGACTCCTTTACGGTGGGCCTGTCGCCGGAGACCCGCGTCCGTACTAATTTAACTCGGTTGCGGGCAGGGACGGCCGTTAACCTGGAGCGCAGCCTGACTCCCAGCAGTCGTCTGGGCGGCCATTTTGTGCAGGGCCACATCGACGGTACCGGCACAATCGGCCACCTGCGGCGAGAAGCAGACGCCCTCTGGCTGACCGTCACAACTGATCCCGATCTGCTGCGTTATGTGGTGAACAAAGGCTACATTGCCCTGGACGGTGTCAGCCTGACGGTAGTAAAGGTGGAGGCCAACAGCTTCACCGTGCAACTGGTGGCCTACACCCAGGCCCAGGTCACGCTGCCTGCCAAGAAGCTGGGCGACTTGCTCAATATTGAGGTAGACGTCCTGGGCAAATATGTAGAAAAGATGGTGCGCCATTATACGGCCGCACCTGGACTAACAGCCGATTTTCTGGCCGAACATGGATTTGATTCGTAAAGCGTATTGCGTATTGCGTATCGGCTTACGAAATACGCAATACGAAGGATATTACCTATGCCATTAGCAACAATTAAAACCGCCATCACTGCTTTTCAGGCCGGCCGCTTTGTCATCATTGTTGATGACGCCGACCGGGAAAATGAGGGGGATTTGGCCCTGGCCGCCGGCTTTGTGACACCCCAGGCCATCAACTTTATGGCCACAGAAGGGCGCGGCCTCATTTGCCTGGCCATGACCGGCCCCATGCTGGACCGGCTGGAACTGCCCTTGATGGTCCCACCGGAAGCCAACCGCTCCGGCTTTGGCACCAACTTTACCGTATCGGTGGAGGCCCGTCACGGCGTCACCACCGGCATCTCGGCTTATGACCGGGCACGCACGGTGCAGGTGTTAATCGACCCCAACAGCAGCCGCACCGACATCGTTACCCCCGGTCACATGTTCCCCCTACGGGCGCACCCCGGCGGCGTGCTGGCTCGGCGTGGCCAGACAGAAGCCGGCGTTGACCTGGCCCGGCTGGCCGGCCTGACGCCGGCGGCCGTTATCTGCGAGATAATGGCCAAGGATGGCCGAATGGCCCGGCTGACCCAGTTGGCAGAATTTGCCGACCAACATGATCTGCCCATCATCTCGGTGGCCGATCTGGCGGCTTATCGCCAGCGTCAGGAAGAAACCGCTCAGGTAAACGGCCGTAGCCACCCGCCCCATACAAGCCAGTCATCCCCCCCGCTGACCAACGTAACCTACGTCGACACGGCCCAACTGCCCACCGCCTATGGCCTCTTCCAGGTCGCCGCTTACCGGGACCCCAGCGGCTTTGAGCATCTGCTGCTCTACCAGGGCGACCTGAGTGGAAAGCCGCCGCTGGTGCGCCTCCATTCCGAATGTCTGACAGGGGACGTGCTGGGGTCGCAGCGCTGTGACTGCGGCCAACAGCTTCAGTTGGCCTTGCAGCGCATTGCCGCCGCCGGGCGCGGGGCGCTGCTCTACCTGCGCCAGGAAGGACGCGGCATTGGCCTGGCCAACAAAATCCGGGCCTACGCCCTGCAAGACCAGGGGCTAGATACCGTTGAGGCCAACCTCTGCCTGGGTTTTCCGGCCGATGGGCGCAGCTACGCCGTGGCCGCGGCCATGCTCCACCATCAGGAAATAACGGCCGTTCGTCTGCTGACCAACAATCCGGCCAAAGTAACCGGCCTGCAAAAAAACGGCATTGAGGTTAGTGAACGCCTGCCCCACGAAGTGGCCGCCAATGTCCATAACCACCATTATCTGCGTACCAAAGCCGAACAGATGGACCATTCGTTGGAAATGGTGGGGTGATGGTGTTCGTATTGCTTATTGCGTATTACGTAAAGGTCTATGTAATACGCAATACGGAATACGCAATAACAAAAAACATTCACACTTAAGGAGTAAATTATGTCTACGACATTTTCTGGAAATCTGGTTGGAACCGGCCTCAAAATCGGTATTGTTTCCTCGCGTTGGAACGACTTTATGGGCAACCGCCTGCTCGAAGGGGCCAAAGATGCCCTCTTGCGCCACGGTGTGGCCGCCGCAGATATTGACGTGGCCCTCGTTCCCGGCAGTTTTGAGATTCCCCTGGCGGCGCAGAAAATGGCCCAAAACGGCCGTTATGACGCCATTGTCTGCCTGGGAGTATTGATCCGGGGAGCAACGCCCCATTTCGAGTACATTGCCAGCGAAGCCAGCAAAGGTATTGCGCAAACATCCTGGCAGCAGGGTCTACCTGTTACCTTTGGCATAATCACCTGCGACACCATTGAGCAAGCCATCGAGCGAGCCGGCAGCAAAGCAGGCAACAAAGGGGTGGAAGCAGCCCTGGCAGCCATTGAGATGGCCAATCTGCTGCGACAAATGACAACATAAATCTCTTTTCGTTGCCTAAATCGGTTAGCGGTGACATACTTAAACCTATACACGGATTCGATGATTATCTAAGTCGATCTGACGCGCAGGAGCCTGACAATCTGAGTGAAGTATGCCAAACACCACAACCGACTGGGACCTTATCCTGGCTTGCCGTAAAGGCGAAAAACAAGCGTGGGAGCAACTACTTGATCGCTATGAGCGGTTAGTTTATTCCATTCCCCTCAACTATGGGTTGTCTCGCGATGACGCCGCCGATATTGCCCAGACTACTTTCATCATATTCATGGAAAGCCTGGACAACTTGCGTGCCGACAGCCATTTGTCGGCCTGGTTGTGTACGGTGGCCAAGCGTCACACCTGGCGGCTATTGGAGCGGCAGCGACGCGAACGAATCAATCCTGAAGCAGATTTGGGGGAAACGGCCGTTTACATTCCCGACCACTGCAGCCAACGCCAGATGGAACGATGGGAAGCCACCGAATGGCTGGAGCAAGGGCTGGCCCTGCTTGACGACCGTTGTCGCGAGCTGCTGCTGATCTTATATTTTTCTCCCCAACAACCGGCTTATACCGAAGTGGCCGCAGCCCTTGATATGGCCGTTGGTAGTGTTGGTCCTACCCGTGCCCGCTGCCTGGAGCGGCTCAAAGAACGCCTCGAATCCCAGTAGGGGCAG
>JAWOIM010000632.1:0-11429 GCA_046484685.1 Chloroflexota bacterium
CATTGGCACACCAGAGAAAAACCCGGTTTCTGGCTTAGTAGTTACTTACTCATCAAGTTTGATCCGATCTGAGCCATGAACGGTTGTTTACACGACGCCAAGCAGTTGCAAGATGACCAGGATAATGACAATAACGATCAGGGTGTGAATCCAATTGCCGGTGCGCAGTTTTGGGTTGATATTCCCGCCCACAAAGCCGAGCAGCCACAGGATCAACAGAATAACGATGATAGTCCACAACATGATATTTCTCCTTCGAAAATGTAGGGCGAACTTTCCAGTTCGCCCGTGCAAACTGGAAAGTTTGCGCTACAGATTTTCATTCGTCCCTTCGGCGCTGCTCAGAGCCTGCACTGAACATAGTAAAGTGGCAAGCTGTGGTAGGCCGCGTCCAGGTTAATCAATTACACTAAGTCTTAAACAGGTGGTTAGGAACCGTTAACGGCCGCTTTCCCGGCCTCGACAACGGTATCCCAGCGCTTCTTTCCTTCGTCAACTACATCCTGGCCACGCTGCTGCAGCGCGTCAGTTTGATCATGGATGTCGGCTGTGACCTGGCGTGCTTTGGTCCGGACCTGGGCGACTCTGTCATCTACTGCGTCGGCCGTATGCTCACGCAAATCCCGGCCTCTCCGCCAAAGCTGCTTCCGCGTCTTTTTGCCAGATTGCGGTGCCAGCAACAGCGTCACGCCTGCGCCGATCAAACTGCCCAGCACTAACCCGGTGAACAACATCAGTCCGGCTAAAAAGCCGCTTAAATTATTGTCATTCTTGTTCTTTTTGTGACCCTTCTTGTTCTTGATCATCTTGTTTCCTTGTGAAAATGGCGCTGTACAGCCATCCCTTTCACCTAATCTGCGGCGCTCTACAAATGGAGAGCGCCTATCTTTGGTTACATACTGTTCTGCTCGCGGGTTGTCGTTTCTCTAACGGCGACCGGTTCACTGATCGTCGTTTGCGTAACGCCAACTGTTGACCCACGCGGGCGATAGAAAATCACCCAGACGATTCGTTCCAAAGCCCAGAACAACAACGCATAGACCAGCATGGCGATAATAGATGAGAGTTCCAGCACCATCCCCCCAGAGATGGGTGTCCCTACCAACCCCTCAAAGGGGAAGAGGAAAATATCACTAACGCCGTAAATAAAAACGGCAAACAGGCTCTCAGCATTCGCTCCAATTAGCTTCAGAATAATGCGCATGGCAATCAGCGCTTCAACCAGACCCAGCGCCAACCAGATCAACTGGGTAGCCTTAAACGAGAAGATACGTTGTTCCTGGTCTGATTCTCGTTGTGACGTTCTAACTTCTGACGTCTGTTCTTGTATTTGTGACATGTTGTACCTCACTCTTCCCGGAAGTTGATTTCGTGAACGTATCGCTCACTCGTCAACCTCCGGGTTAGCACTGTTGCGCTATTTGCGCCGTGTTGCCCTAGCGCCGCACCCCTTTCCCTTGGAAAAGGTTAACTACTGCCAGAAGAATGACAGCCCCGCCTAACGACACCAGCAAAGCCGGTAAACTGAAATCACTCTGGTTAATGGTGGCAATGCCCAACAGTGGCGTCAATACCAGGCCGGCCACAAATGCACCGACGATACCGACAATGACGTTGAGTATCAGGCCCTGCTGTCCACGTGTACCCATTACCTGGCTGGCGACCCAACCAACGATACCGCCAGCGATAAGCCATATAATAAAATTCATTTTATTCTCTCCTTACAGATCTTGTTACTTAGCTGCCCCCATTGATATTGCTGGCGCACCGGGCAGTTATGATGCGCCGAGGTTTAAAAAACATGAATAGTGGCGGCCGCTGCTTGCAGCCGCTCTGCCACCCGGTCTGGCGTCTCGTCCTTGCTGATAAAGCTGTCGGCACCGGCCGAGAGCGCCGCCTGGTGCCGGGCATCCAGGTGGCTAACAAGCACAATGACGACGGCCACCGGGCAGGTGGCCCGCAATATAGGCAGCGAACTCTCTGAGGGGATCAAGTCCCAATCTACTACGATCATGTCGGGCTTAGTGAGGGCTGCTTCCTGTATAACGGCCGTCCATTGGTCCGCTTCGCCAACCACTTGCATGTTCAAATCCTGCAGTAACAGCCGCAGGGCTGAACGGGTTTCGGGTCGGCCGTCAGCTAAAAATACACGTATCATTAGGATGCTCCGGTTCCCTGAATTAGTTCAGGGACTCTTTGGTTGCTTTTTTGCCATCACAACCAGGTAGGTTAGGCAACCACAGACCGTTGGCCGCTTATGGCGGCAAGAATAGCAAACAGGAGATCCAAGATCACAAACTATCAGCCGCAGCCTTGGTGGTACTCTCCACAATCTTTGCTGAATCTTCGCTGACTGCTCGTATGGTTAAGCGGAAGTCGGTTAACGGTTGGTTTGGTATAGGATTATAATAACATAGGGGGGAGTAAGGAACATCGGCCGGTCAGGGGATATATATCTCCGCCACTTGGGGGATAAGCGGCGGCGGCACCTGCTTTTACTCAACCAGGCGGTGACGTACGGCGATGGCTGCCACTTCTGTGCGGCTGGTGACGTCAAACTTGGCCAGGATGTTACTGACGTGGGATTTAATAGTGGACGGACTGACAACCAGTTTCTCGGCAATTTCGCTGTTATTCAAACCGGCGACCAGTAAAACTAACACTTCCCGCTCCCGCTCTGTCAGGTCGTGACCGGGCGGCGGCGGTTGGGAGGCGGCGTGGGTCATAGCCTGGACAGCGTGCGGGGAGAGCGTGCCCCGACCGGCATGGCCGGCACGAATGGCCTGGGCCAATTCTACGGCCGACACATCCTTGAGCAAATAGCCGATGGCCCCCGCCTGAAGGGCACCTTGAACCAACCCCTCTTCTTTGAAGCTGGTCAGGGCAATAACCTGTACCGAGGGAAAGCGTTGGCGAATGAGACGGGTGGCGGTCACGCCGTCCATATCCGGCATGACCATATCCATCAGCACCACATCGGGCAGAATACGGCCGCATAGGTCCACGGCCGTTTCGCCGTCAGCCGCTTCGCCTACCAGTTCCAGGTCATCAAAAACTTTTAAGAAGGTGGCCAGGCCGCGGCGCACCATCGTATGATCATCTACTAACAGTACACGAATAGGCGGGGAAAGGGTCATGGCGTCTCCTCTTCTTGCTGTTCGGTCCAGCGAATAATAATTTCGGTTCCCTGACCCGGTTGGCTGGTCACCACTAATTCTGCGTCAATCGCTTTGGCCCGCTCGCGCATCATGCTCAGGCCATAATGACCGGCCGGGGGGGCTTGGGCCGAATTGAAGCCGCAGCCATCATCGCGAATATGCAAGGCGATCACGCCGGCTTCAACTTGCAGATCTATTTCTACCTGGTTGGCTCCGGCATGTTTGGTGATATTGTTTAATGCTTCCTGACAAACGCGATAGAACACCACCTGCACATCGGCCGGTAAGGTTGCTTGATCTGTCGCGGTTATCCGGACGGGAATATTGGTGCGGCCGGTGAGCGCATCACCCAGATGGCGCAGCAAGTCACTCAGATCACTATCGGTCAAAACGAGCGGTCGCAGTTCGGCCATCAAGCCACGCATCTCGGCCATCGCGCCGCGTGTCAGGCGGCGCAAATCTTCGAGCGACTGCCGCGCCGCGTCTCGGTCTTGCTCCCACAGGCGGGGCAGCACTTCGGCGATCAGACCGGCCGAAAAGAGGGACTGATTGACGGCGTCGTGCAGATTTTGCGCCAGCCGTTGGCGCTCCTCCATGATAGCCACCATTTGCGCCTGCTCGTGCAGGCGGGCGTTGACCAGGGTAACAGCCGCATGGTTAGCCACAGTCAGGGCCAGATCGGCGTGGTGGGCCGTGAAATGATCTGGCTCGGCATGCGCCATAACCACCGCGCCAATGATGCGCCCTTCAACAGCCAGGGGTACCCACAGCCAGGCCTGTATCCCCTCAAACAGAGGGGTCGCCCGCCCCTTCAGAAGTGACCGGATGAAAACGCTCGCCGGATCGTCGCTCCACACATTGGCAATGCGCTGCGGCTGGTTTCCATTTAAAAGCGCCGCCAGGGTTGCCGGACCTTCCAACTGGATGTGAAAAGGCATGGCCTCAATCAACCGCTGCGGTCCACGCGCGGCCAGAGCGATCAGGGTCAGATCTTCCAGAGCAAACAGGGCAGCCTGGGTATATTCAATAATCATCCCCATCTGGTCGAGGATCAAACCGGGCTTAAGTTTCAAGGCGGAGGCCAGGGTATGAGAAATATCCAGCAAGGCGGCCTGTTCGCGCAGCCGGGCCACCACTTGCTGCTGAAGCTGCCGCTGGCTCTGCACCCGCTCGCTCACATCGCGGATGATGCTCAGCAGACACGGCCGTTGCTGATAGGTAAAAGCCGTACCCCGTACTTCCACGTAGAAGGGGCTTCCGTCCCGGCGCAGGTGAACGGCCGTTGCTTCGAATATACCGCCTGCCCGAACGGTCTGGATATAGGTGTCGAGCAGCCCCTGGCTGTCGGGGTGCATAAAAGCAGCGGGTTGCAGGCCAATGAATTCTTGCCGGCTGTAGCCGTGCAGCGCGCCGGCAGCGGGATTGGCATCGAGCACCAGTCCGGTTTGGGCATCGTGAATGATCAACCCATCGCTGATATGCTCAAAAATGCGGTGATACATTCCTTCTTTCTCTTCAATCTGCATTGACATGATAGCCGGCCAGACTACAAATTCAAAATATGGCGGGCAATAACCAGCCGCTGAATCTCACTGGTCCCTTCCCCGATGGTCATCAGGCGCGTGTCCCGGTACATGCGCTCTACTTCAAACTCACGACTGTAGCCGTAGCCCCCGTGCACCTGCACTGCGTTGCGACAGACCCGCTCACTGACTTCGGTAGCAAACAGCTTGGCCATGGAGGCGGCCTGGGTGATGGGCTGACCCTGCTCTTTGAGCCAGGCCGCCCAATACACCATCAGCCGGGCGGCCTGAATTTCGGTGGCAGCGTCGGCCAGCATCCACTGCACCGCCTGGTGCTGGGCAATGGGCTGGCCAAAGGTTTGCCGCTCGTGGGCATAATTGAGGGACGACTCATAAGCGGCCTGAGCAATGCCTAAGGCCAGCGCCCCAATGCTGATACGGCCGTGATCTAAGGTGGCCAACGTCTGCTGCAAGCCACGCCCTTCTTCCCCTACCAGATTACCGGCCGGCACGCGCACATTGTCAAAACTGACGGCGTGGGTGGGCGACCCCATCAGCCCCATCTTCTTTTCCGGCGGGGCAATGGTGACGCCGCCGGCATCGGTCGGAACCAGAATATGGCTCAAGCTGCGGCTGCCCCCGTCGGCATCGGTCCGGCACAAAACCACAATCATATCGGCAATCGAAGCGTTGGTGGTCCACATCTTGTTGCCGTTGACCACCCATTCATCCCCCTCACGGCGGGCGCTGGTACGCACCCCCCCTTGCAGATCAGAACCGGCCCCCGGCTCGGTCAGGGCCAGGCAGCCCAATTTACCTTCACCGGTGGCCAGGCGGGGCAGCCAGGCTTCTTTCAACTCGTCGCTGCCGTAGCGGACGATAGGACCGAGAGCCAACCCATTATGGGCTGAAATGGCCAGGGCGGTCGAACCACAGCCCCAGCCCATTTCTTCAATAGCAATGGTGGCGCTGATGGCGTCCATCTCGGCCCCGCCATAGGCTTCGGGCACTTCCAGCCCCAGCAGACCCAGCGGCCCCATTTTCTTAACGGCCGTCCAGTTAAATTCGGCCGCTTCGTCGGTGTGGCGGGCCAACGGCCGTACCTCATTGGCCACAAATTCATGGACAAAATGGCGGAACTCTTTTTGTTCAGGGGAAAAGTCGAAATTCATAGTCTCTCCTCATGGTAAATAGTTGTCTTGGCGTGATGCGTGATACGTGATGGCTTTTCAATCACGCATCACGTTTCACGTTTACCCCATTATATGCCAACTATACCGGTGCAAGCCAACTTGACCCACAGCAATTACCGACTACAATTTGGGTATGCTTACTGGTGAGATTATTTTAAACGGCCGTTACAAATTACTGCAGCGCATTGGCAGCGGCGGTATGTCAATTGTTTATAAGGCACAAGATTTATCATTGGGGCGGCTGGTGGCCGTCAAACTGATGCACGAAAGCCTGACCGACGACGACGGCTTCTTGCAGCGTTTCCAGCAGGAGGCCCACGCCGTGGCCAACCTGACCCACCCCAATATTGTCACCGTCCACGATATTGGCCAGGATGAAAATAGCCACGGCCAGCGCCACCATTATATTGTGATGGAATATGTAGAGGGCAGCACGCTTAAGCAGATTATTCGTGATACCTATCAGGGAAACGGCCGTTTTATCTCTCTCAACCGTGCCCTTGACCTCACCATCCAAATTTGTGCCGGCATCGGCTATGCTCACCGGGCCAACCTGGTCCACTGCGACGTCAAGCCGCAAAATGTTCTCGTCACCCACGATAACCGGGTGAAGGTGGCCGATTTCGGCATTGCCCGCGCCATGAGCCAGGCCACCTCCCACCAGCCGCAGCAGGTTTGGGGCACACCCCAATACTTTTCGCCAGAGCAGGCGGCCGGCGAAGCACCCAGCCCTGCCTCCGATGTCTATGCCATTGGTGTGATTTTGTTTGAACTGTTGAGCGGTCAGCTTCCTTTTACGGCCGAATCCCACACCGCCCTGGCTCTAAAACATCTGCAAGAGGAGCCGCCCCTGATTAGCCAGTACAATCCCACCGTGCCGCGCCAGATTGAACAAATTATCAAGAAAGTGATGGCCAAAGAAGCATCCGGTCGCTACCGTACTGCCGGCCAATTGGGGCGCATTCTCAGCAGCTATCGCCAGACCACTGAAGAAGATACCGGCCCACTCCATGCCGCCACCCAGCGCCAGGCAAGAACGGCCGCTGCGGACGGCTCAGGCCAGATCGTGCCTGTTAGCGAACAGCCTACCCAAATCTATAAACAGCCGCTCCACGATGACAGCGACCAAACACCGATCCGGCCCTGGCAGATCGCTCCTCAACCCGTCCAACCCGTTACCACCGGTCATGACCCATCCCCGCGGCCGGCCGAACCAGTTAACAAGACAATCCATATTCCCGTCCCCACCACCGAAGTGCCAGCAACCGATTGGATAGCTGTGGGCCTTGGTATTTCCGCCCTGATCCTTTTGCTTGGCCTCATCCCGCTCTGGTATGCTGTCTACCAGGCCTGGGCCGGGTAAACCATACCCAACAAGGTGGCAAGATGAAGAAATATCACCATAAATGAAAATGACGAACAACCGAGGACGGATGACGGAGCAGGTCCTTCCGTCTTCGGTCTTTCGTCCTCCGTCTTATTTGCGAAGGAGTCACCGTCATGAATCGGTACAACATCATACGCTGGATATTTTACCTCATCATTGCCGGGATTCTGGTCACCCTTATATGGAACTATACCAGCAGCGCTGCTCCCACAGAGTCGATCTCTATCACCCAACTGGCCCACCAGATTCAGCAAAACGAAGTGGCGCGTCTTGACATAGCGGGAGATGGCCAGCGGGTAACAATCCACTATATCAATGAGCAGCGGCCCGCCAGCGAAACCACCATCAGCAATGTCAGCTCCATCGAAGAAATGCTGAGCAGTTATGGCGTCAGCAGCCAGGTTTATGAACAAGGCGGACTGGTTATCAACTACGAACGTCCGAGCCGCTGGGGAACCTGGCTGACCACAATTGCCTTCTTTTTGCCGGCTGTGTTGATCATTGCCCTCATCTATTTTTTCTATCGCCAGGCCCAGGGGACCAACAATCAGGCACTTTCTTTTGGCAAAAGCCGCGCCCGCATGTTTACCGGCGATCACCCCACCATCACCTTCCAGGATGTGGCCGGGGCCGAAGAAGCCAAAGAGTCCCTCGAAGAAGTGGTCGAATTCTTAAAAGAGCCGGATAAATTTATTAGCTTTGGTGCCCGCATCCCCAAAGGAGTGCTGCTGGTAGGCAGTCCGGGCACGGGCAAAACGCTGCTGGCCAAAGCCGTCTCCGGTGAAGCCGGTGTTCCCTTTTTTGCTATTGCCGGCTCGGAGTTTGTAGAAATGTTTGTGGGCGTAGGGGCCAGCCGCGTGCGCGATCTGTTTGAGCAGGCCAAACGCAACAGCCCTTGCATTATTTTTATTGATGAGATAGATGCGGTCGGTCGCCAGCGGGGAGCCGGTTTGGGCGGTTCCCACGACGAGCGAGAGCAAACGCTCAACCAGATTTTGGTAGAAATGGACGGCTTTGATACCGATACCCATGTGATTATCCTGGCGGCCACCAACCGGCCCGACATCCTCGACCCGGCGCTGATGCGTCCCGGCCGGTTTGACCGGCGCGTTATCATCGACAAGCCTGACTATAAAGGACGCGAGGCGATTTTCCGCGTCCACATGCGCGGCAAACCGATTGCCTCTAGCGTGGATGTAACGACGCTGGCCCGAGCAACCCCCGGCTTTGTAGGAGCCGATATTGAAAACACGGTTAACGAAGCGGCTCTCCTGGCAGCCCGGCACAATCAACGCAACATTGGCATGGCCGAATTCCAGGAGGCGATTGAGCGCGTCCAGCTTGGCCCCGAACGACGAAGCCGGGTCATCAGTCAGGAAGAACGAGAAATCACGGCCTATCATGAAGCGGGTCACGCCGTTGTCAGCCATCTGCTGCCCCATGCCCAAACGGTACGCAAAATCACCATTATTCCACGCGGCATGGCCGGTGGTATTACCTGGTATCTGGAAGAAGACAGCTATTTTTACAGCCGATCCAAGTTTAAGGCCTTAATTGCCAGTGCCCTGGGCGGTCGCGTGGCTGAAGAGATTATCTTTGGCGAAATTACCACAGGGGCCAGCAATGATCTGAAACAGGTGACCAAAATAGCCAGATCGATGGTGACACAGTATGGTATGAGTGAGGCGTTGGGGCCACGCATCTATGGCGAAAAACAAGAAATGGTCTTTTTGGGGCGGGAAATCAGTGAACAGCGGGATTATTCGGATGCCATTGCCGAAGAGATTGATGCCGAGGTGCGCCAGATTATTGATACGGGTTACGAATTAGCCCGCCAGTTATTGACGGAACATCAGGACAAGCTGGAGCTAATCGCCCAAACACTGTTGGAAATGGAAACGTTGGAAGCGGCCGAATTTGCGGCGCTCATGCGCGGTGAAGATCTACCGCCCCGGCCACCAAGCAATCGGCCTGCCCGCCCTGACCAACCGGCCGATGAACCGGAACAGAGTGAGCAATCGGGCTGGAAGAAACCGCCGCTCAAACTGCCGCCGTCGCCCTCACCGATTTGACCAATCGGCACCACATAGTATGTATGGATCTCTTACCAGATATTTTTGCCCTTATAAATGATGTTCTTCAGGCCATCATCGTCATTTTTGGATCGTCGGTGGTGCTGTATAATCTGGGGCGCAGTCTGCGTATTCCGGTTATGCGGGCTTACTGTGCCCTGATTAGCTTTGTGGTGCTGGTTTATCTGGCCGAGATGCTGGTGAGCCGTACTATTGTCTCCGACACGGCGCAGGCCTGGCTAGAAATGCAGTGGATCAATATTGCCCTGGTTCCGGCCGCGCTTTACCATTTATCGACCACACTGCTGGCTATCACCCACGCCGCGCTGAACCCGCGCCGCCCGTGGGTCTGGGTGGCCTATGGCACCAGCCTGCTGATCGGGGGAATCATCTTCTTTACCGACCTGATTGCCGCCGAAATTATCCCCCTGGCCGGCGTGCCCACGCTGAATACAGGTCCTCTTTTTCCCGTTTTCACTCTTTATTTCTGGCTGTTAACGGCCGTTTCCATCTACAACATTTGGCGGGCACGGCAGCGCTGCATTACGACCACCACCCGCCAACGCATGACCACCACTCTGCTGGCCGTTCTGGCCGCGCCGCTGGCCGTCTTCCCCTACCTGGCCCTCAGCGGCGGCCAGATGCAGGAAATCCCCATCATCTTGTGGCTCATCCTGATTGGGGGCAACATCGTGGTCAGCATTATGTTTGCCCTGCTCACCTCCCACCTGATCTATTTTGGCGCGGCCTCGCCCGACCGCGTGGTGCGTGTACGTCTCTACAAATATATGGCCCGCGTCCCCCTGGCCGGCTCCATTGTACTGCTGGTCTTTGTGCTGACCAGCCGGGGCAGCCCCATTTTAGGTCTGGAAACAGAAACGGCGCTGGGTTTTGCCATGGTGGTAACTATCATGCTGGTAGAGTGGGCCATTCATGCCTATAAACGGCCGCTAGAGCGCATCTTCCAACTGGACAACGACCCCGACGTGCGCCGTATCCAGCAGTTGAGCGACCGGGTGCTGACCACCAGCGACTTGCAGCAGTTTCTGGAAATCATCCTGGCCACTGCCTGTGAGACATTACGCACCCCGACCGCCTTTGTGGCCGCCATCACCGAATCCGGGCCGAAGCTGGAAGCGGTGATCGGCCCCCTGGCCGATTCGGACGGCATTCTGCAGGATACCAACTGGCAGGATTTGTCGCTCTCGACCGATAATGGGCAGAACCAGCCCGACCTGGAGATGATTGGCGACTTTGTAGTCTGGCAAGATTTTTGGATACGGCCGTTGTACAACGACAATGATGAGCTGGTGTTGGGTATTTTTGGGATGCGGGCGCGATCGGCCGTGCCTGATTTTAACGAAGTGGAACTGGTTATCCTCGACCGGCTGCTAGACCAGACGGCCGACGCCCTGGAAGACCGTATCTTACAGCAAGAAGTGTTTGCTGCCGTCGAAGGGCTGCTGCCGGAAATCACCGCCCTCCAGGAGCGGCGCAGCGCAGCCACCTTTGGCGGCCTGCCCGTCCTCACCGCTGCTGAGAATGAGGCCCTCATCAACGACCCCGACCAGTTCAAAAATCTGGTGCGTGATGCCCTAAGCCATTATTGGGGCGGTCCCAAACTGACCGACAGCCCGCTCCTCGGCCTGCAGGTAGTGCAGCGTGCCCTCGATGAGCACGACAACAACCCCACCAACGCCCTGCGTGCCATTTTGGGCCAGGCTATTGAGCTGCAAAAGCCGGAAGGGCAGCGCAGCATGACCACGGGCGAATGGATTCTCTACAACATTTTGGAGATGAAATTTGTCCAGGGCAAAAAGGTGCGCGACGTGGCCCGCCGCCTGGCCATGAGCGAGTCTGACCTCTACCGCAAGCAGCGCGTGGCCATCGAAAACGTGGCCCGTACCATCGCCACCCTGGAGCAGGCGCTGCGTGAGGAGGAGGATGAGCAGTAACCGGTAATCGGTAAGAGGAGTGGATTCCCGCCTGCGCGGGAATGACATGTGCGATATTTTATAAAGGAACAACGCTACTTAATAAAGTAGCGTCTTCTCGGCCACTTTTATCTTTTTACTTTCCACCTATTTATCCAATTT
>JAWOIM010000585.1:0-2533 GCA_046484685.1 Chloroflexota bacterium
GACGCAGAGAGCGCAGAGAATACACCCTTGTTAGAAATAACCCTGTGCGCTCTGTAGGGAAACTGGCCTTTAGGACCCGTTTGTTAACCCCTGCAAAAAGGCGACCACATTTGACCCTAACTGCTCATAGAGGTAGCCGCCCTCTTGAATGACGACGGTGGGCAGGTTGAGCGTGGCCAGACGTGCTCCGATTTTATGGAAGCTGTCTCTGGTTAATTTGAAGTCGCCGAGGGGATCATCTGCGGCCGTATCGACACCCAGCGAAACGACCAGGGTATCCGGCACGTAGAGGCGTACCCGCTCCAGGGCTTCAGCCAACGTGTGCAGATAATGGTGTTCACCTGTTCCGGCCGGCAAGGGATAATTGTAGTTATAGAGATGGCCTGTGCCTGTGCCATATTCGTCAGCGTACCCCCAATAAAAAGGATAGGCGTGGAGGGGGTCGCCATGAATGGAGGAAACCAGGACATCGCTGCGGCGGTAAAAGATGGCCTGTGTACCGTTGCCGTGGTGGTAGTCGATATCTACAATGGCCACCCGCTGCCCCTGCTGGGCCAGCCAGTTGGCGGCAATGGCGGCGTTATTGAGATAACAAAAACCGCCAAATAGGTTGGCTGTGGCGTGGTGACCGGGTGGGCGGCAAAGGGCGTAAACGCTTGCTTCTTTTCCCGCTAAACTATGAGCAGCAGCCGTAACGGCCGTTTGCGCCGCCCAGTAAGCCGCATCCCAGGTATGTTCAAAGATAGGGGAAGATGTATCGAAGCTGTAATAACCCAACATACCCCACACAGAATGGGGAATATGGCGGTTTGAGCCACCTACATTAAACGTATTGGCGATAGTGGGGGCGTCGTGGCCTTCGGCAGTGATTAAGTGATGGGCATTTTGTAACAGATTGATCAGGCCATAATCGTGGACTTCGCCAATCGGTTCCAGGCCGAAGTCTTCCGGGGCTGTAATAGGGCCAAAGTCGGCCTGACGAATCGCGGCGGCGATTAGCTCACCCCGCCGGGCAATTTCGCTGTAAAAAATATTGCGTCGGGGTGTGTCAGGCTGGTGCAGTTGGCCCGGATCGTGTCGGGTATGGCCAGCATAATAAAAAGTATGCATGCACGACCTCATAATTGGGTTGGAAATGTATTTGTCGTGCAGTATACCAAGTTGTGGGGAATTGTGCTATCAGTTATCGGTCATCGGTAATCCGTTCACCGCTTACGGGTCACCGTTCACCGCTTACCGTTCACCGGACTCAAGGTAGCCAACTGGGGTAGAAGCCGGCCGGAACCACTTCTTGCATGGTGTGGGTTTGCAGGTCGAACAGCGAGATGCCGGCCATATCGCTCTGGCTGTCTAGTTCATAGCGCTGGGTGAGGAGATAACGGCCATTTGGCGACCATTGGGGAGGGCCATGATTGACCATCGGCTCGTCGGTGAGCGACCGGGCGCTGCTGCCGTCGGCGGCCACGAGCCAGAGCTGGCGACCGGTCAGTACCTTGGGCTGTTTGCGCGTAAAGGCGATTTGTTCACCGTCAGGGGACCAGGCGGGGGCGCTGTCGTCAAACCCCTCTTCGCCGCTGATAACCGTGCTGCCCGTGCCCTCTAAATGGGTCAGGTAGAGGCCAACGCCCAGCGTAAAAGCTTGCGTGGCCTGGCTGTCAATGGCCTGGTCGGCACCGGCGCCCCGTAGATAGGAGAGGTAATGGTCGCGAATGAGGAGATAACGGCCGTCTTGACTCCAAACAGCCGGTGTGCCCATCTCACTTTGAAGGCGCCGGTAACGGCCGTCGCTAAAGTTGTACAGCCGAATCCCCTCATCGGGTGAGACCACAAAGCTAACCCATTCCCCGTCCGGCGAAAAGCGGGCGCCGCCGCTGGGGCCGTCGGCTGTTTCCAGCAGGGGCAGCGTCGTTCCGTCTCGGCCATCAAGCCACCAGAGTTGGGGCGCACCGGGCGCACCCAACGCGCCGGTAAACTCGCGTCGTTCGTAGAGCAGCCGCCGCGAGTCGGGATGCCAGACAGGGTGGCTGCATTGGGCCTGGGGACAGGTGAGGAGGGATTGGGGAGAACGGCCGTTTACCGCCATTACCCACAGCTCATCCCCATGGGATCCATCCCCCTGCGGTCGCTGCCGCACCGTGTAAGCAATTTGCCGGCCGTCGGGCGACAGGGCGTAATCAATCACGTCTGCTTCGGCCGCGGTTAACTGGCTGATATCTGTGCCGGCGATACTGGTCACAAAAAGCTGGCTGCGGCCGGCCTCATCCAGCGCCAGGTATAAAATGCGCGGCTCGGCTCCAGACAACCAGCTACAGCCGACCAGCGAACCCGGCAGCAAAATAAGGAGAAACCAGACTTTTTTCCACATAGCTCTGATCATACCGGGCGAACGCTCTCACAGCGGCTATTCTCACAGCTTGTTAAGCGTGACAGAGCGGCGTGGTGGCAAGGTGGTGAGGTGGTAAGGTGGCAAGGTGGTGAGGTGAAACTCTGCTACTTTGCCACTCCGCTCCTCTGCCACTCTGCTTCTCTTAAG
>JAWOIM010000599.1:0-3588 GCA_046484685.1 Chloroflexota bacterium
CCATGCACCTGATTAATCGACCGGCCGACTTTGATGTGATTGTGACGGGCAATATGTTCGGCGATATTTTATCCGATGAGGCGTCAATGATTACCGGCTCATTGGGGATGCTGCCTTCGGCGTCACTGGGGGATGCCGGTGCCGTGGGGTTGTATGAACCGATTCATGGGTCGGGTCCAGATATCGCCGGCTAGGGCATTGCCAATCCGCTGGCTACCATTTTGATCGTGGCCATGCTGCTGCAGAACAGTTTGGACCTGGTAGATGAGGCGGCGGCGCTGAAAACGGCCGTGGCCCAGGTGCTGCAATCCGGTTATCGAACGGCCGATATTGCCCGCGGCGGACCGGCCATCGGCACCCAGGAGATGGGGGATCGGGTGGTGGAATTTCTTCTTGGTAAGCGGTGATCGCTTATCCGTCATCGGTTTGCCCTTGGCCTTTGACCGGTTGCCGTCTACTCTTCGCCATCTTTTCCATTATGTTGATACACATGCACATCTCGCTGCGGGAAGGGGATAGAGATGCCTTCTGCATCGAAGCGGAGTTTGACCTGTTCGGTGATGGCAAAGGTAACAGGGACCATATGCTGCACGCGCACGAAGGGGCGCACGACCAGATCAACGCTGCTGTCCCCCAGCGCCTGTACGGCCACCACCGGGGGCGGATCTTTGATGACGCGTTCATCGTCGGCCAAAATTTGCTGCAGCACACGTTTGGCCTGCAAAAGGTCATCCCCATAACCAATGCCATAGGTCAGGTCCAGCCGGATTAACTCTGTTCGGGAATAATTGGTAATCGTACCGTCCAACACATCATTGTTGGGAATAAATACATCCTTGTTGTCGCGGGTACGCAGGCGAGTGTGGAACATCTCGATTTCGGTGACAAAGCCGGTTATCCCACTAATTTCGACCAGATGGCCGACTTGATACGGCCGTAACAGAATCAAAATCACCCCCGACGCCAGATTGCTCAGCGAGTCTTGCAGCGCAAAACCGATGGCCAGCGTGGCCCCCCCCATCACGGCAATGACGGTGGTTGTTTCCAGGCCCAAATTACTTAGCGCCGTCACAATGATAATGATCAGCACCGTATAATAAAGCAAATTGCCCATGAAGGAGACCAGGGTTTGGTCCACTCTGGCCCTGGTCAGTACCTTTTTTAGGGCCTCGACCAGTAAATGAGCCGCCCAGCGCCCCATAAAAAAGATGGCCAGCGAGATCAAAAATCTGACCCCATAAGCAACAGCCAATGTCTGCAGGGCATCAAAATCAGTTAAGATATCCATTTACAGTTTAAGGCGCAAACGGGCAGCTTGAATTGCTTCATAACCGAACTGGAGTTTCGGCCGTTTTAATTCTGACAGTCGCACCCATTGAGCCTCAGATGTTTCCATCTCACCCAGGGTTATTGTAGAGTAGGAGGGACGGTCCAAGGCGTAATAAAGTAGTGATAAATGCCAGGCTTGCTCTTTTTCATCTACCCGGTATTGATCTTCAACAAACAGCAGCGGGCCAATCAGGGGGGTCAGACCGGCAATGTGCCGCAGATAATGTTTGAGGGCTTGTGTCGGGGTTTCGTGGGGTTCTAAAATATGCCCAGGCGGATGCCAGAGGCCGGTATGATTGTCGGTAGCCAGCAGAATCTGCTCATTTTCTATCAGAATTCCGTAGGCAGCGGGTCGAAAAACAACAGCGTCAGACGGTACCATTACCGCTTTGCCGTTTCTGTCATAACAGTAAATCATGGTCATGAGAGCGCAAGGATAAGATTATTCGGGAATAGGATTAGCAGCGGGTACAAGGAGAAGTTCTTCACGTAGACTGGGAATACGTTCGGCCAGGGTTCCTAATACGCCATTGATGAAACGGGGTGCACTGTCGGAGCCATAGGTTTTAGCCAGTTCGACCGCTTCGTTAATGGCTACTTTGACCGGTGTTTCATCAGAAACAATAAATTCGTAAATGGCCATGCGCAGAATGTTGCGATCGATAACGGCCATTTGGTCTAAGGGCCATTCCGGTGCATAGCGTTCAATGAGGCGATCCATGCCATCCTGGTATGACAATACGCCCTCCATCAGGCGGCTGGCGAAGTCTACACCGGCTTGTTCCATAGGCGTTTCATTGACGCGGCGCTGTAAAACTTCACCGGGTGGGTGTTGGGCGATATCGAATTCGTAAAGCGCTTCGAGTGTAGCGCGGCGGGCGCGACGTCTCGTTTTCATACTCCATACCCGTTACTGGGATTGGCCTTAAGCTGCCTCATTTTGAGCATATACCACATCCTCAACATGTACATTTACAGCATCAATGGTAATCCCAACCATGTTGTCGATGGCCTCAGCCACGGCCGCTTGCAAAGCGCGGCTGGCCTCCATAATGTTTACGTGCGGGTCCATTATAACGTATATATCAAATTTTACCTTATTGTCAGACAAATCCAACAAAATACCGTTTTGCTGGGCACCCCGGCGAAAAAGGCGGGCGACATCGGCCGGAACCGGTCCCAACTTACGAATACCCTCCAGCCGCATGGCAGCCGAATGGGCAATGGTGACCAATACTTCAGGGGCCACTTCAATACGACCCAGGCTTTCTTTTTTTTCGCTCATAGTATACTCGTAGTGCGTAGTGGGTAGTGGGTATGAGTACAGAGTGTCTGTTACGCACTACCCACTACTTGCATCACATGCCAATGCCGCCATCCACACGGATCACTTCGCCCGTAATGTAGGCCGCTTTGTCAGAAGCCAGGAAGGTGACCAGGTGGGCCACTTCAGGCAGGTCGCCCCAGCGACCCAGAGGGATAAATTCCATTAGTTTGTCTACCATTTCTGGTGCTAATTCGGCCGTTAAGGCGGTGGGGAAGAAGCCGGGGGCAATAGCATTGACGGTTATCTGGCGTGGGCCTAGCTCTTTGGCCAGTGACTTGCTAAAGCCGATAATGCCCGCTTTAGAAGCCGCGTAGTTGGTTTGCCCGGCCTGGCCGATTAAGCCCACCACGGAAGAGATATTGATGATGCGGCCGCCTTTCTTGCGGCGCAGCATAGGGCGGGCTACCGCCTTGCAGCAGTTAAAGACACTTTTCAGGTTGGTGTCAATGACGGTATCCCAATCATCTTCTTTCATCATCATCAGGAGGGTGTCACGGGTGGTGCCGGCGTTGTTGACCAGAATGTCAATCTGACCATAGGCGTCCAGAGTGGTTTTCACCAGCATTTTGGCTTCTTCCATCTGGCTAACGTCGGCCTGAACGGCCGTTGCCTCTCCCCCTTGTTCTTTAATAGCAGCCACAACTGCCGAAGCCGCCGCCTGGCTGGTGTTATAATTCACGACTACGTTGGCTCCATGCGCGGCTAAATCTTCGGCCACTACCTGGCCAATGCCCCGCGAAGCGCCCGTCACGATAGCAACTTTACCTTTTAGCAACAGCGGTCTCCTTGGAAAATAGACCATGGACGATGGACCATAGACGATGAATTTTCATTCATCCCTTCGGCTTTGCTCAGGACAGGCCCTTCGGCTTTGCTCAGGACAGGCCCTTCGGCTTTGCTCAGGACAGGCCCTTCGGCTTTGCTCAGGACAG
>JAWOIM010000744.1:0-11698 GCA_046484685.1 Chloroflexota bacterium
ATTACCTTCACCAGTCTGGCCCCGCTGCTGCGGCGGCATGGCTATTATCTGCTGCACGCTTTTGCCGTTGTGAAAGAGGGAAAATGCCTGCTGTTGGTCGGGCCATCAGGCAGCGGCAAGACGACAACAGGGTTGTCTCTATTGGCGCAGGGTTGGCAGTTATTGGCCAATGATGTGGTCCTTCTGGAAAGACGGCCTGATGGGGTATACGCACTGCCCACACCGGGGGTGGTTAGCATCCGGCCGGGTACGTTGACGCTGCTGCCCGGCCTGGCCGCCCGCTTAGGAATCAGTCGTCTACCGCTAAGCCAGGATATAACGATTTCTAGCCGGCGCTTAACAAGAGGGAAATGGGGAGAGGCAGCACGCATAACGGCCGTCTATTTCCCCCAACTCAGCCCCAGCCCACGGCCACTCACTCCTCTACCCCGGGCCATTCACCTGGCCCAACTGATGGCCGAAAGCATCGACCGCTGGGACGAAGCCGCCCTGCCCAACCACATGCACCTGCTGGAAAGCCTCAGCCGGCAGGCCCCAGCGTTTCAATTACCCATCAGGCACGGGGTGCTGCCCACCCTATCCTAATTATCAAAGAAAGAGTTACAGCCACAATCCTGCCAGCCAATAACAGCCCACCAGCAGCAACCCCAGAACGATCAGACCAGTGATGAGCAAAGCCCGATCGAGCTTGCGTTCTGCTTCCTGAAAATCGGCCAGGACCGTTTCAAACTCCCGCAGCGCGGCGGCCGTCTGGTGACTATCGCCCAGCAAGCGCAGCTTGGCCATAATGGCCCGCAGCCGCTGTATGGCCGCACTGCCAACCTCATCGGCCGTTCCCTCGGTATCAATAAGGGGAATACAGCGCATACCGGACTCAATCAATACATCGGGTGCGTCGGGCAAAAAGCCATGACGCAGGAATTTTGACTTCACCTCTAAGTCAGACTGGGCCACAATAATATTGTGTAATTCAGTAAGCGCCTCTTTTTCAGCCGCTCGATCCAGATGCAGGTGGGCCAAAGCTCCACAATACTCACACACGTACCCTCGTACAGGGGCCCCACATTGTTGACAGCTTAGTTCAGACACCAAATTTCTCCGGGATAATTTTGAAGGTATAGGTTTTTTCTTCGTGAAACGTGAAACGTGAAACGTGATGCGTGATTACGTAATGCGTAGTGTGTAGTACAGTTAGGCAAAAATATGTTTCCGGTTTGTAGTAACGGCTTTAGCCGGTAGTCAGCCCGCTAAAGCGGACACTACAAACCAAACCAGCAAAGAACTTTTGCCAATGTGTAGTAGTGCGTGACGTTTCCTTTTGTAGGTTTCTATAATTGGCCTCAATTTCTTGACGCAGCCACTGTTTGCAGGCTTTGAAATTATGCCGGTAAACCTCAATTGATTCTTCTATAACCCCGCTATGATAACATAAGTGAAGGATGAAGGCAGAAGAATCGTAAAAGCTTGCCGAAACAGACTCAAAATTGGGTAATAGTAGTCGGCCAGGAGGGTGTGGGTGTCGGAGAGCAGGTTATCGAGAATCAATCCAATGAAAAGCGAAAGGCGATTAACTGGTAAGCGGGCTTTGCCACATCGTTTTACCGGTATCCCTGTCCAGGACTATAAAAGGAGATTAGGGAGATTGGACGTAAATCACATTCTCATCTTTGTCTATTTTCCAGATAAAGTTTGAGTCTCGTTTGGGCAGGCACAAGGCCTGCCCCTACCCCGTTACCCAATTTATTTCTTGATCTATAATCAGTTCGATACGCGATTTGGAAAATCGCGCTACAAGGGTACACCATTTTTATCCCTACTTCCCTGTGGTCAGGGCAAGTGTGATGAACCCCATTCATGGGGATCGCCTCCCAATAACCGGTATAGGTTATCAATGTCCTGAACCATTTTGACGGCACCAAATTCAGGGGCGCGAAAGCGGCCGTTTTCCCCCATTTCTCGTCTTAACTGCTCATCGGCCAGCAGGGTCAGAACGCGAGCCGCCAGGGCTTCCGGTTGGCCACGCGGCGTCAGGAAGCCATTTTCGCCGTCTACCACCGCTTCGGCTGTGCCGTCGGCTGCAGTGCAGACAATGGGCAGGCCGCTGGCCATGGCCTGGGGCAGGACGCGGGGCAGTCCCTCCCACAAACTGCTCAGGACAAAGATGTCGAAAGCAGCCATTAGTTCCGGGATGTCGCGGCGTAACCCGGTCAGAACAACCCTGCTGGCTATGCCAAGCTCTTCGAGCCGCTGTTCTACCTGGGGCCGCAGCAGGCCATCCCCTACTACCACCAGCCAGGTGTCCGGCCGCTGCTGCTGCACATGGGCAAAGGCGTCAATCAGATCCAGCGGTGATTTTTGAGGAGAGAGGCGGGTGACGCTGCCGATAACCGGGGCCTCGAGTGGTATGCCCAGGCGGCGGCGCATCTCGGCCGGGGGTACGATGGGATGGCCAAAGCGGTCCAGCTCAATGCCGCTGCGAATCAAAACGTAATCGTCCGGCCGGCCGATGCCTTGTTCTAACCCTTTGTCAATGTCTTTGGGCGAGACGACGATCATCTTATGGCTGTAGCGGGCGGCGATACGCTCCAGGGCTACGTAGAAACCCCGCCGACCCGGTGGCATCCGGTCGTGGAAGCTCCAGCCGTGGACGGTATGGATGATAAGGGGAACTTTGGCCTTTGCCGCCGCCAGGCGGCCCACGACCCCCGCTTTGGAGCTGTGGGTGTGGACGATGTCGTAGCGGGGACGGCCGTTTTCAGCCGTCATCAAACGGCGCAACTGGCCAATGACACGCAGGTCGTTGAGCGGACTGAGTTCGCGGCGCATACCGGGTAAAATGGTGAGCGGGATGCCTCGCTGGCGCACTTCTTCAATGAGCGAGCCTTCGGGGCCGGTTTGGGGGCCGCTGACGATTTCGACCTGGTAGGGGTCCTTGCCTACCGTACCGTTGTTCATCAAATCGGCCGTGAGCATCGTATTCTCTTGTGCTCCGCCGATGATGAGGCGGGTGATGGGGTGCAAAACGCGGATTTTGGTCATGAAAACTTGTACAACATCCTCACAACCGCTTTATTTCACGCATGTACTCGTCATGGTTGCCTATAAAGTACCAATAAATTGTATCATCTTCGACCAATCCCAACGCACGATATTCCAGGCCAATTCGTACTGAATAAATAGGTTCTGAAACGCTAATTGGTTTGAAATAAAGGCTCCGTGCCATCGGATTATTGCGCCAAAGTCGATAGGCACGATGCGCTCTGCGCTGAACATCAACAGGCAAAGCCTCAAATTGTTTCCAAAAGCTGGGTAGAGTACGTGATTTCATCCTGGCGCGATTTTGCCATCTTTGGTAAAGTGCATTGGTTGGCTTCTACCCGCCTGAATCTCAGCCCGCACGCTGGCTGCCATTTTTTTCAACCCATCTTGTGTTGCCGCAAATTGAGCATCCCAACGCGCTTCATCAGCAGCCACATCTTCAGATGTTGCCCCTTCGGCAAAGTCAAAGTCGTCTAATGTTTGTATTTGTATATAACGCGCAAAATCCAAGACTTGCTTGACTTGCTCAACCGGTAGTGAGCGTACAATAGCCAGTAATGTTTGCTCGTGAGTATCAGAAACTGTTTGCATCGTCATGTTTTTATACCTCACAATTAGTCTGCTGTCCCACTAAGTAGTTCTGCTTATACTTGACGGGACCTTGTTAAATCTCCAGGTAATTGTATCACATTATTGCTCTGGTTGAATTGTTCGCAAAAGAGTTGCGTACAAAGCTTCGGTTTGCTGGACCATTTGCTGGATGGCGAACTGGTTAGTCGCTCGTAAACGGCCGTTTTCCCCCAACCGCTGCGCCAAATCCGGATCGGTGAGCAGGGTCAAAATGGCCTGGGCCAGCGATGCCGGATCGCGGGGCGGGACAAGCAGGCCGGTTTCGCCGTCTATGACCAGTTCGGGCGTGCCGCCAACGGCCGTGGCCACCACCGGCAGTCCGGCAGACATTGCTTCTAAAACGACGTTAGGCAAACCTTCCCACAGTGAAGGGAGTACAAGCAGATCGCTCACTGCCAGCAGATAGGGTACGTCGTCACGCTGACCGGTGAAATGGATATGGGGCTGCTTTGCCGCCATTTTCTCTAATTCCGAGCGGCGCTCGCCATCACCAACAATGAGCAGGTGGGCATCAGGATAAACGGCCGTTACCTGCTGCCAGGCCCTTAACAAATCAGCGTGCCCTTTTTGGGGATGCAGACGGGAAATAGAAATGGCGACCGCTGCGGTTGGCGGCAAACCGAGGTTGTGGCGCAGTTGAGCCATCGTCTCCGACGGGACGGCAGGAAAGGGATCGATGCCGTTGTAGATAGTAACCACTTTATGGGAGGCAACGCCGGTACGCTCAATTTCGGCCTGGCGGGCCAGTTCGCAGACGGCAATAACAGCGTCGTCCAGGCGATGTGTGACCCATTTGGCCCACTCACGCCGGGGGCCACCGATTTCCACGTTGCGCCGGGCGGTAATGATCACCGGGACGAGCGCCAGCCAACCGACCAGTCGCCCCAGCAGGTTGGCATGGAACATCCAGCAGTGGAGGATAAACGGCCGTTCTCGCCTGAGTAATCTATACAACCGCCAAAGGGCGTCGAGGCGGTACGGCCGTGTCATGCCTACATCTATTACCTCAATCCCCAACGCCCGAATTTGTTGGGCCACCACCCGGTCGCCGTTATAGAGGCAGGCCACCACAGGCCGGTAGCGGCTGTGATCATGGTGGGTCAGGTAGCGCAGCAGGGCCGTTTGGGCACCGCCGCTGTCCAGTTCGGTAATCAGATGGATAATGGGAATGGGCAAACTCATACCCCTTCACGCCGATAGACGGCTTCTAGCTCAGCCACAAAGCGGTCCAGAGTAAACAAGCGTGTAGTGCGCTCCCTGGCTTTTTCTCCCAAATATTGACGTCGTGCCGAATCGCGCAGGAGGCTGACGGTGTGGGCGGCCAACGTTTGCGGATTCGGTCCCAGCGGCGGGCGCAGTGTGCGTGAACGGCCGTCGACTACGACTTCGGGCAGCGGTGAAGCCCCGGGAGCCGGTAGATATTCGACCGCTTCCGTACAATCCACTAACAATCCCGTTTCTTCATGCACAATTATTTCAGCACAGCCGTCCACGCTGCTGGCCACGACCGGCACGGCGGCAAAACCGGCCTCTACCAAAACATTGCCAAATGATTCCCGCACAGCCGGATGAAGCAACAGATCTATCTGCGGCAAAGCAGCCGAAGCGTCGGGCACGTACCCCATAAAATGGAGCCGTCCTGTCCCCAGCAGCCCGAGGTCAGCCGCTAACTGTCGCAGCGGCTGCGCCAGCGGCCCTGTACCTATAATAACGGCCTGAACAGCGGGCATCTCTTGCCAGATATAGGGCAGCGCTTGCAGCAAAAAAGGATAGCCTTTAGGCGTATCCAGCCGGCCCACAGCACCGATCAGCGGCACGTCAGCGGCAATAGAAAGGGTGTGGCGCAAATTAACAGCCGGCCGGTGGCTTTCAGGCAGGGGCAGACCATTGTAAATGACCTTTAGCCGGGAGTCGGGCAACCCAACATGATGGCGCAATACAATGCGGGCTGCTTCTGAATTGGCCAGCATGAGATCGGTAAACGGGTAGAGCGCCCTGTTTACGATCCGCATCATCCGATTGTCGGTCCAGGCTGTGCCCCGCTCATGGGCAATCAGCCGGGGTACGCGAGCCAGGATAGCGGCTACCCGGCCCCAGGCGTTGGCCGTAAAGTTGAGCGTGTGTACCAGATCAATCTTTTGTCTCCGCATCAGGCGGGCCATTTGACGCATCAGATCGGGAGAAAAACGACCCTGACGTGACATGATCCACACGGGGATACCCATCGCTTCCAACTCGGCCTGATAGACACCGCCTTCAGTCACACAACAAACATGATGGTGAAAGGCTGTTTTGTCCAGCCGGGCCAATGATTTGACCAGCAAATGTTGGACGCCGCCGCTGTGCAGGTTGGCGATAACATGGAGGATATTTAACGGCCGTTTCATCCCCTACTTCCTCCGGGCCAGAACCAACACCCCATCACCCACGGCCGGAAACCATTTACCCAACTGCAAAAACAGGCCAAATAACAATTTGTTGCGTCGAATCCAGTTTCTCACTTTTTCCTGTCGCCAGCTAAAACCAACTCCCTCAGCCTGTAAAACGGTAAAGTGCTGCCGCTCTAGCAAGGCACGTAATGCCGCTAAATCGTAAAAGCGAATATGGGATTGTACCCCAATTAGCTCTGGCACCAGGCGGCCGGGCGACACTTTTTCTAACTGAAGCTGCCGCGCCTTGGGCCACAGCCGGCGACGCAGCCAGAGTAGAAGCTTTGTTTGGGGACCAAGTGCCAGCGGTACGCCGATTAAAACGAGGCCACCCGGCTTAACCACGCGCCGCATCTCGGCCAAAATTTTGTCGTCATCTAAAACATGTTCCAGGACATGGTTGCACAGCAGTTTGTCAACGGAAGCCGAGGGCAGCGGCAGGTAGTCGGCCTCGCTTACCGCCAGCAGCAAGCGCTCAGGCCGGTAAGCAGTTTGTGCCTGCACCACCCGCATTCCACTGGCAGCCAGATCAAAACCAAAGCTGTGCCGGGCACGTTGGGCCAGGGGCAGGGTTAGATAGCCTTCGCCACAACCAATATCCACAAAGATATCGTGGGGTTGCACGCCCAGCAGGCGTGTGGTTTTATCGCGATGGGCTTCCATCCACAATTTGTGCGTGGACTGTAGCTGAAGTTCCCCGGCAACCAGCTTGAAGTAGAGGTCCTGGCCACCGGCCATGTGGTCTTCGTGGTAGGTTTGTAGGTTTTTCTGAACGCTCTGGCGGGAATTGTCACTCATGGGCTCTCCAGATGGGTAAAATGTTGCTTTACAATACGCATCATGCGCTCGGTTTCGGCTTCGACGGTACGCTGGCCTACATAAGCCAGTCCGTTTTTTACTAAATGGGTACGAAGGTCATTATCATGAAGGAGGCGGCGAACGGCCGTTGCTATCGCCTGCGGCTCGGCTGGTGGCACCAGCAGCCCGTTTTCGCCCTCGGTTATCACCGAGGGAATACCGCCAACTTGGGTGGCAATCACCGGCACGCTTTGCGACATGGCTTCCATCAATACTTTGGGCTGTTGGTCTTGCAGCGCGGGCAAAATGAATAAATCACTCTGTGCAAACAGCCGGTACAAGTCTGGGCCATGGGGCACAAAGCCATGAAAATGCACCCTATCGGCCAACACCAATCTTTGCACCTGCTGTTCGAGCAATTCAGCCTGCTCGCCGCTGCCGACCAGATGCAGTTCAGCCGGTTCGTCTGCCAAAAAAGTCAGGGCCTCAAGGAGGTGCGCCACTCCTTTTTCTGCGGCCAGACGACCCACAAACAGCAAGCGATAAGGGGGAGCTAAAGGAATAGCAGTAGATCGCTCAGTAATATCTTCCAGCCGGATGCTGCTGGAAGTGCGGGTGTGGTGATGGGGTGGGGGGGAATTGTGATAGAGAATACGGCCGTTAAAAAAAGTCAACACATCTCGTGTCAATCTGGCGATCAACAGGTCAAGCAGCCACGTCCATCGATTCGTCCACCAGGAAGACGGCCGTCGAGAGCGCACATTTTCGCGCCAGTCCCCCACCACCCATTGAAAGAGGGGAAAGTTTCGTCTTTGGCACACCCAACTTGCCAGCATCTCAAAATAACCCGGCAAAATTACCAGCCCCAAATCTGCCCTGCTCATGGCTGCCAGGATTTCCCGTCGCAAAGCGGGTATGTTGCGTATGGCGCCCGTCCGCCCGACAAAGGCAGGCAAGGGATGAAAATTTATATTGGGTGCAGTCACACTGACACCCTGAAACGAGGCATCGTCTGTAACCGGCACGCAGAGTGTCAACTGGTGGCAGTGGTAGGCAAGGGCATCCATCTGCAGCGTAAATGCACCGGTTGTCTGCAAGCCAGATGGCGTTCTATAAAACAACTTGTGCGAAAAGAGTATCAAGCGCATGAAAGCTTCCGTTTTCTCATTACCAAAATCAGGCTGCAACCTGGTGCAACACTTGTGCCAGCACGGGCAAAACCACCTCTGTAGAATATTTCTCCTTAATTTGCTGGCGAGCCTGCTGGCCCATCTTCCGTCGCTGTTGGCCATCTTCAATTAGCTGGGTCAGGTAGATCCTCCACTCCTCTGCGTCATTTGCCAGATAACCGCTCACGCCATGTTGGATAATCTCACTATTAACGCCAACGGGAGAAGCCACAGCCGCGGCTCCTACAGCCATATATTGAATCAACTTAAAGCCGCATTTCCCCCGATTCCAGGCCGTATCTGCCAAGGGCATGATACCAATGTCAAACTTCTGCAAAGCCGATAGACTGCCTGCCAGTGTCCAGGGTACAAACTCGACAGGCAAGGCAGTTTTTTCTTCCCAGCCGCGCTTGCCAATGGTTTGCAGAACGATCTTCTGCCCAAACGTTTGTCCCAGCCAGTCAAAAACGGCCGGTAAAGCATCTAAATCGCCTCGATTGGGATCGCTACCTATCCAACCAATGATAACACGATCATCGCCGGCATGACGCGGTTCGGGTGCCGGACGGTAATGAGTGGTATCAACTACTGAAGGCAGAATATGGGTTTGTGGATTAAATTGGCTGGCGTAGTTGGCCAGGGTTTTGTTGCCGGCAATAACGGCCGTTGCCGTCTTTAGCATCAAATCTATTTTCGGCCGTAAATGGGGGCGCAAATAGACCGCATCGTCAATATCAAAAATAATATGGGGGCATAATCGTTTCACAACGCCTAGCAGCGGTTGGGGCAACATCCGCTTCTGGATAAGAAGCATATCCTGATTAGCCGCAAAACGCAGTAACCGAGGCACATACAATATCCGTTTTGCCGGATTCAATTGGGGCGCACTCAACACCCGGCAAGAAAATCCCAGCGCTTGTAAAGGCTGTAAAAATTGAAAGACACGATAACGGCTGCTTGGCCTGTAAATATCATATAGCGGCAAAAATCCCACTCTAATCATGACCTTGTTCAGCCTCACGCAAAATATATTCAAGGGCATAACACGGTACGAGAGCCGAAAGATGGTATTCAAAAAACAACTGGCCGGTAACCGTTCTGTTGACCAACCATTGCCAAGCCTTCATCAGCCAGTTTAATAACCTGAACGGTGACTTAAAGAGCAAACGTACGCTAACTGTTTCAAAACGAATATCGCTGTAGGTAGGTACATGACGGTACACCTGCTGCCCAGTTTCAG
The DNA here is from genome assembly GCA_046484685.1 of Chloroflexota bacterium. Taxonomy (GTDB): domain Bacteria; phylum Chloroflexota; class Anaerolineae; order Promineifilales; family Promineifilaceae; genus SLGK01. The sequence goes on from JAWOIM010000744.1 coordinate 9,306, forward strand.
CAAAATAATCAAAAGAAGCCAATCCAAAAAAACGGCGATGAGTATAATCGGAATAATAAAAGGGGTTGCTCCAGTGAGGAACATAAATATAAAAAGTTCCCCCTGGTTTCAGCGTTCTGGACACTTCGCCCAATAGCTGCTCCAGTTCGTCAATATGCTCTAACAAGCTTTTGGCGTAAATATGATCTACACTACCTGAGGCAATGGGCAGGGGATCGTTTAGATCGCAAATCAGGTCAACACCCGCACGATGCAGCCTGTCCAATCCAAAATAACCTGGCAGTTGCTGATTACCACAGCCTAGATTGATCTTTACGGTCATCAGACAATTATCCTTGGCGTACTTGTTTGTAGGCGTTTTTTACAAGCGCTAACGTTTCATTTCGTTCAAACAAAACAAGCACGCTTGCATACAACGGAACAAAAACAGCTATTTTGGCGGCCGCCGTCCACCACTCGGAGTCAGGTAAACCAGGAACGTAAAGCACCGCCCAACCTGCTATTACACCTATAATTACAGCAATCGTTGGAAAAGCAAACAGTTTGAAAGGTGAAAAATCCACATAATCGCGTGCCTGTCTAAAAAACAGGAATGTGCCAACTACGAGCATTATGTTAACAGAAATAACGACCCCTTCAATGCCATAAAGTGGTCCCAAGACGAAAAGGCCGATAAGTAAGATTGCTAATTGTAGCAATCTGATAGGGATCGGGCGTGCGGCATCGCCCATAGCTACCATCAAATGAACAACGGTCATTTTCAAGGGATCGAGCAAAATGAATACCAACATCAGGCGAAACACCCCTAACATGGGCAGCCACTTGTCAGTCAAAAGCAAGATAATAAACTCAGGAGCCACAAGAATCATAAGCCCCGCGGCAAAAAAACCTGTGCGCACAAGGATAGCATTGCTGCGAAAAAATGCCTGTGATAATTGTTGCCGTCGATCTTTTAATTCGGCGTAAGTCCCTTGCATAACCTGGGTAATCGGCCGTGCCACAATTTCGCGTGGATATGAAGCAAATCGATAGGCCCGTGAATAAAAACCAAGTGCTTCATTACCCAGGTACGTCGCAATCCATAAATCGTCAATTCGATCCAGCAACTGAACCAAAAGGGTCGATAGCATATTTCGGCCGCCAAAGCTCAGGAAGTAACGTACGCTGGCCTTGTTCCAGGCAAATTGTGGTCGCCAGACGGGTCGCCAGACATAAAAAAACAAAATATTCAAAATAACTGTAATGACGTGCGAACATAAAAGCGCCCAAAGAAATAAAGAGGGGCTGTCCATCCACAAACCTAGTTGAGCCAGAAAGAGGGAAATTGAGAGGGTCAAGATGGCATCAACAATGTGCATAATTGCTATCCGCCGGTACACAACACGACGAGCCAAAATCAGAAAGGGGGTTTGCATCAGGTGAGATGCCGCGGTTGTACCAATTAATACATATAGGGCTACTGTCGTTTCTGTATCAGGGATCAAGAAGGCAAATATCAGCATTGCTACTGTCCATACGATAGTAAGAACAGTCTTGAGAGTGAAGTGAACGGCCGCTGCCTGCTGTTCATCCTGTACCTGCTTCGCCCGGTGTAAAAACGCCCCATCCATACCAAAGTTGGGAATAATTCGCGTAATGGCAATAAAGGCATAGGCAGCAGCGTAAATTCCAAATATTTCTACAGGCAGCCAGCGACTAAGCAGCACAGAACGTATGAACAACAAAATTAACTGGGCCAGATTGGCAACAGAACTCCAGGTAATTGAGGTAAGGCTACGACGCGCAAGACTCATAAGAAAAAAACACCCTGGCTCACACCAGGGTATCTGCCATATTCTGGTCAGGCTACAAACAGAATTTGAACCAACAATCTGCTCTGCCATTTAAACTGGTACGACCAATGGCAGGATTATAACAACTGGCAAATAACTTGCCAAACGATGCACAAAGCAGCATCTATTGTTAAAATAACATTGTTAGAATAACATTGTTAGAATAACATTGTTAGAATAACACCACTGGCCATTCAACCCCATTTTCCCCAGGGAGGCAGAATGAGTATCTCGCCGAACCGCCGGACCGCAGACAAGAGTTATGGCTTTATTATCGACAATCGCAAGTGCATCGGCTGCCACGCCTGCTCCACCGCCTGCAAAAGCGAAAATGAAGTGCCCCTCGGCGTTTACCGCACCTGGGTCAAATATGTGGAAACGGGCGCCTTCCCCAACAACCGCCGCCACTTTCAGGTAACGCGCTGCAACCACTGCGCCAACCCTCCCTGCGTCCGCATTTGCCCCACCAAAGCCATGTATCAGCGGGCCGACGGCATTGTCGAATTTGACCCTAACGTCTGTATCGGCTGTAAGGCGTGTATGCAGGCCTGCCCCTACGAT
>JAWOIM010000750.1:0-7505 GCA_046484685.1 Chloroflexota bacterium
GGGCCACGGGAAAATCGATTTAGAGCCAAACAGGGTTTCTATTACTTCTTACCCCCCAACATTCCCCCCAACCCTTTGATCACCTTATCTGCTCCACCGGCCAATCCTTCACTGCTGAGGGCGTTATCCACTTGCTAGGCAAGCGGGGCCGGCAAACGCTCTTTGAGAAAGGCAACGGCCGTTTCCGCCGCCTGGCGGGCCTGATTTTCTGGTAAACCGGTTCGTTCCACAATCGCTTTCACTAATTCATCCATGAGGTGTCTCCTTATTTCGAGCTCAGACCAATCTTGCAACCGGACCAACCTCCGCCATCATTACACCATCTCCATTATATAACCTGCCGGGCCGTATGTACAGCCGGCTACCAGATGACCAGATGACGAGTATAGCAAGGAATCGTGGGGCACAGACCTGACAGGTTGGCAAGCTTTGCTTGCACCAAACCTGTCAGGTCTCTCCCTGCTGCCGGACAGCCCGGACATTGATACCGGTGATCCATCAACCAATTGGGGTGTTGGTACAGCCCGGGCCATCGGACAAAATCCACACCGCCTGCGGCCAAGCAGGAATGCTTGACCTACATTTACAAAGGGGTAAGATATAATTGACAGAAATGAAGCAGAACCGGTTGATACAACCGGTGAAGAATATTCTGATCGAGGAGTGTAAACAAATGAAAAAACAACTGACTATCGATGAAAAGCTGGCGCTGACGGCCCAGGCCCTGGTCGCCCCCGGTAAAGGTATTTTGGCTGCCGATGAAAGCGAAGGAACCATCAAGAAACGACTGAACGGTATCGACGTGGAATCGACTGAAGCCAACCGGCGTGCTTACCGGGAACTGCTGTTTGCGACGCCAAAACTGGAAGAAGCGATCAGCGGCGTCATCCTGTTTGACGAAACGATTCACCAATCAACCCAGGATGAACGGCCGTTTCCCCATCTGCTTCTGGAAAAAGGCGTCCTCCCCGGCATCAAGGTGGACAAAGGCAAAATCGACCTGCCCGGCTTCCCCGGCGAAATGATCACCGAAGGGCTGGATGGCCTGTCAGACCGGCTGACCCACTACCGCGAACTGGGTGCCCACTTTGCCAAGTGGCGGGCCGTCTATACCATTGGTGACGGTTTGCCGACACACACCTGCATTCAGGCCAACGCCCACGCCCTGGCCCGGTACGCCGCTTTGTGCCAGGCCAACGGATTGGTGCCCATTGTCGAGCCGGAAGTGTTGATGGATGGCGACCACGACATCGACCGGTGCGAAGTGGTAACGGGGGCCGTTTTGCAGGCAGTGTTTGCCGAACTGCTGGCCCAGGGCGTCACGTATGAAGGCATATTGCTAAAACCGAACATGGTTTTGCCGGGCAAGGATTCTGACCAAACTGTCACGCCGGCACAGGTGGCGGAAGCCACACTGCGCTGCTTCCGGCGCGTGGTACCGGCGGCCGTTCCCGGTATCGTCTTCCTGTCCGGCGGACAAAGCCCGCAAGAGGCCACAGCCCGCCTGAACGCGATGAACAGTGGCGACGATCAGCCCTGGGAATTGAGCTTTTCCTACGGGCGGGCGCTACAGGAACCGGTGCTGGCCGCGTGGCAGGGACAATCCGAGAACGTGTCCAGAGCGCAAGAGCGTTTATATCATCGTGCCCAATGCAACAGCGCCGCCCGCAAGGGAACATACTCGCCGCAGATGGAATCATAGCCCATCACCTTTGATTGCGACAAAAATCACCAATTAATTATCACAAGATAATAGAAGGAAGAGAGCAGAAATTCTTCCTTCTGCCTTCTTCCCTCTTCCTTATTGTAAGGGGTAAGAGGGAATTCCCTCATGCCAATATTGTGACAAATGTCACTAATAACGCCCCTTTATCTCGCATAAGATGTAGAAGACTTACCATACCTAAATTACGCCAGAACATTATGAAAAACTGATAACCTCGTTATGACTTCTGGTTAGTGCAGCGGAAAAGAATCTGAATGCCTCAATTTTACTGCAGGCTATTCATTGCACTGTTCGATTTGCGGCCTCAATGCCCATAGGGTGAGGCCGTTTTGCGTTTATTTCAGTTGGAGGAGGTGCCCCTTGAGCGCAACATTACTATCCGTTAACGGGATTAATGAAACGATCCCCAGACGCCTGTTTATGCGTGAAATCATTGAAGACACGCCGGGAGGGGACCCACGCCTGGAAATGTGTATTCAATGTGGCACGTGCAGCGGTTCCTGCCCGTCAGGCCCGGACATGGAGCATACCCCGCGCCGCATTTTCGCCATGATTGAGGCCGATATGCGCGAAGAAGTATTGCGCAGCAATACCTTTTGGTATTGCGTCTCCTGCTACTACTGCTTCGTGCGCTGCCCACAAGAAGTTCGCATCGCCGACATCATGTACACCTTGAAGCGTAAAGCGATCCGCGAAGGGTATTACAAGGAATCGAGCGCCCGCGACGCGCCCGATTTCTCGGAAACATTTGTAGATGCGGTCTTTAAGTACGGCCGTTCCTTTGAACTTGGTCTGGCCACACGCTACCACTTGCGCCACCATCCCCTGGACGCCATGAAAATGGCTACCGGCATGGGCTTAAACATGCTGCGCAAAGGTCGGATGGATTTAACCCCCCGCCGGATCAGAGACATTGATCAGTTTAGGGCAATCATGGCCCGCGCCAAAGAAATCGCCCGCGAAGATCGCCTGGATGTTGGAGGCGCCACATGAAATACAACTATTACCCCGGCTGTTCCCTGGAGAAAAACGCCAGCGCCTACCACGAATCCACCATGGCCGTGGCCGGTCCGCTGGATATGCAGTTCAGCGAAGTAGACGACTGGAACTGCTGCGGGGCCATCGAACTGATCGCCATTGACAAAATGCAAGCTTATGCCCTCACCGCCCGCAATCTGGCCCAGGCCCAAAAGCAAACCCACAACGGCGAAACCTTAGTGGCTCCATGCAGCGCCTGCTTCCTCAACCTGAGCAAATGCGACGCTTATCTGTACAAGGACGAACCTTTGGCGGCTAAAGTCAACGACGCCCTCAGCGCCGGCGGGCTGCATTACACCCCCGGCACAGTCAAGACCCGCCATCTGCTGGAAGTGACCGTCAACGATATCGGCTATGAGCAGATTGCCGCCCAGGTCAAAAAACCGCTGCATGATTTGCGCGTCGCCGCCTACTATGGTTGTCTCATCGTACGGCCCGGCTTTTTGGAGAAGTTTGACGACCCGGAATATCCCACCAGCCTGGATAAACTGATGCGCACATTAGGCGCCACGGTAGTGGATTTCCCCATGAAAGCCCACTGCTGCGGCGGGCACATGACCCAAATCAGCGAAAAAGTGGCCCTGGACCTGATTCACCGGCTGCTGAAAAATGCGGCTGAATACGACGCCGACGTGATTGTCACCATTTGCCCCATGTGCCAGTTAAACCTGGACGCTTACCAGGAAAATGTCAACAAGGCGTATGGCACAAATTATAACATTCCCATTCTCTACTTTACCCAGTTAATGGGACTGGCGTTTGGGCTACCTACCGACGAACTCGGCTTTGGCAAAGAGTTTGTAGACGCGGCTCCCGCCCTGGCCAAAATAGGGGCTGAACCGCCCAAACCGGTGCGGAAGGCAAAACCGGATAAGAGCGCTCTACCCATGCCGATCATGCCGGAGAAGGAGTAAGCCATGAGTAAGGAAAGAATTGGCGTATACGTCTGTCACTGCGGCAGTAACATCGCCGGTGTGGTAGACGTTGAGGACGTGGCCGTGTGGGCCGGCGAAAACCTGGCCGATGAAGGCGTGGTCGTTGCCCGCGATTACAAATTTATGTGTTCCAGCCTGGGTCAGGAGTTGATTCAGGACGACATTAAGGAAAAGGGGCTGACCCGCGTGGTTGTGGCCGCCTGCTCACCCCATTTACACGAAAAGACGTTCCGCACGGCCTGCGCAAAGGGCGGGTTAAATCCATTTTTGTGCGAAATGGTTTCCGTGCGTGAACAGGTCTCCTGGGTGCATACGGACAAGAAGCTGGCCACAGATAAATCGAAGGCGATGATCGCCGGCGGTGTGGAGCGGGTGGCGCATCACGAGCCGTTGGAAGCGCTGCACGTGCCGATCAATCCCGCCACGCTGGTGGTCGGCGGCGGTATTGCCGGTATTCAGGCGGCCACCGAAATCGCCGACAGCGGTTTTCCCGTCTACCTGGTGGAGCGCGACTCCTCTGTGGGCGGCCACATGGCCCAGTTTGACAAGACATTCCCCACGCTGGACTGCGCTGCCTGTATTCTCACGCCCAAGATGGTCACGGCCGGAGATCATCCCCACATCAATTTGCTGGCCTACAGCGAAGTGGAGCGGGTAGACGGCTTTGTGGGCAATTTCACCGTCACCATCCGCAAAAAGGCGCGTTATGTCTTGGAAGATGTCTGTACCGGCTGCGGCATTTGCATTGAGAAATGTCCGGTGAAGGTGATTGACACCAACTTTGAGGCGGGGATGGGATACAAGAAGGCGATTGACCGGCCGTTCCCCCAGGCGGTGCCGAAATACCCCTACATTGACACCGAAAGCTGCACCTATTTCCAACGAGGCAAATGTAAGGCCTGCCAGATTTTCTGCCCCACCCAGCCCAACTCGATTGATTTTGAGCAGCAGGACGAGACCATTCAAGTGGAAGTGGGCAATATTGTCCTGGCGACGGGGTACGATCTGTTTGACAGCCGGCGTATTCCGCAGTATGGATACGGCCGTTTAGCCAACGTCTTCACCAGTCTGGAATTTGAACGACTGAGCAACGCCGCCGGCCCCACCAACGGCGAAATTGTCCTGCGCGACGGCGTCACCAAACCCAAGAGCGTGGGCATCATCCACTGTGTGGGCAGCCGGGACAACCGGTACAACAAATACTGCTCCGTCATCTGCTGTATGCAAAGCCTCAAATTCGCCCATCTGGTCAAAGAGCGCACCGGGGCTGACGTTCACAACTTCTACATTGACATGCGGACCGCGTATAAAGATTACGACGAGTTTTACCAGAGGGTATTGGCAGAGGGAGTGCATTTCGTACGCGGCCGGGTGGCCGAAGTCACCGACGCCGCCCGCAACCCCGGCGAAGAAGGTAAGCTGATCATTCAGGCCGAAAATACCTTCGTCGGCCAGCAAATGCGCGTCCCGGTGGATATGGTCATTCTCTCTTCTGCTCTGGAACCCCGTGCCGATGCCGACGAAGTGGCCCACAAATTTGGCATTTCGTGCAGCGCCAACGGCTGGTTTATCGAAAAGCATCCCAAGCTGGACCCGGTGGCCACTATGACCGAAGGCATCTTTATCGCCGGCTGCGCTCAGGGACCAAAAGACATCCCGGCCACGGTTTCGCAGGGCGCGGCGGCCGCCGCCCGCGTGCTGGGGCATATTCAACAGAAAGAGCTGTCGCTTGAGCCGATTCGGGCCAGCGTCATTGAAGAAAAATGTTCCGGCTGCCGCATCTGCAACGACCTCTGCCCCTTCAACGCCATCATCTTCCACGAGGATCGCATGATGACGGAGATCAAACCGGCGCTCTGCCAGGGGTGCGGCACCTGCGTGGCCGCCTGCCCATCCGGAGCCATCACCGGTACCCAATTTAACGACGAACAAATTTACGCCCAAATTGCCGGGCTGCTGATGCTGAACGTGGACGGCTCTCGCGTCCGCGTTTTAGAGCCGGTGGCAGCGTGAGGAGTGTGAACTATGAGCGAAAACCAATTTGAACCCCTGATCATCGGCTTCACCTGCAACTGGTGCAGCTACCGGGCGGCCGATCTGGCCGGCATGTCGCGGCAGAAGTATGCGCCCAACGTGCGGCTGATGCGGCTGATGTGTTCCGGTCGGATGGACCCGGCTTTTGTTCTCAAGGCGCTGCAAACCGGGGCGGACGGCGTGATCATTACCGGCTGCCATCCCGGCGAATGCCACTACCTGGAACAAAATTATAAAGCGCTGCGCCGTTATTTACTGCTGCGGCGCATCCTGATGCAATTTGGCATTGAGCCAGAGCGTGTACAGCTTATCTGGGCCAGCGCCGCCGAAGGCGTCCGCTTCGCCGCGGAAATGAACAAGATGGTTGAACGCATCCGCGACCTTGGCCCGCTAAACTGGAACGAGGTGACAGCCTCAAATGGTGACAAACCGCTGCACGATCTGGCCGCCTTGCCCGTTGAGGAGGCAGCGATATGAGCGAAAATGGTAAACCAAAACTGGCAATGTATTGGGCGTCCTCTTGCGGCGGCTGCGAAATTTCCCTGCTCAACATCCACGAACACATTCTGGACGTAGACGCCGTCTTCGACATCGCTTTCTTCCCCTGCATCGCCGATTTCAAAGTGAAAGATGTCATCGGCTATCCGGACGGCTACATTGACGTCTGCCTCTTCAACGGGGCCATCCGCACCTCGGAAAATGAGGAAATGGCCCGGCTGCTGCGGCAAAAGTCGAAGGTGCTGGTCGCCTTTGGCTCTTGCGCCTACGAGGGCTGCATTCCGGCGCTGTCTAATCTGACCACGCGGGAAGCGACGCTGAACACGGTCTATCTGGACAATCCGTCCCTGGATAATCCGGAGCGAATCATTCCCCAACCCGTAACGGAAATGCCGGAAGGCGACCTGACGCTGCCGGTCTTTTACCACACAGTCAAATCGCTGGATCAGGTGGTGCCGGTGGATTACACCATTCCCGGCTGCCCGCCGGAGCCGCATCAAATCTGGACGGTGGTAGAAGCAGTAGTGAATGGCTTGACCAAAGGAGCGCCGCTGCCCCCGCCCGGCTCGATTGTGGGCGCGGAGATGGTGGCCGTCTGCGAGGAATGCCCGCGCGAGCGGGATGTGAAGCATATTGAGCGTTTTTACCGGCCGTATGAAATTGACCCCGACCCGGATATCTGCCTGCTGGAACAGGGGTTGATGTGTATGGGCATCGCCACCCGCGCCGGCTGCGGGGCGCTTTGTCCGCTGGTGGGCATGGGCTGCCGCGGCTGTTATAGTCCGGTGCCGGGTGTGGAAGACCAGGGGGCCAAGATGATCACGGCCATTGCCTCGGTCATGGATGTGGGCCAGTCAGGCGAACAAGATGCAGCGGCGCTGGAAAAGAAGATTAACGCTCTGCTAGATACAATTGTTGACCCGGCCGGCACGTTTTACCGTTTTAGCATGTCCCATTCGATGCTGCAGCGGGCACGGGCCAACGGCCAGGGGAGGAATAACCGATGAGCGCAGCAAGCAAACGAATCACAATTGACCCTATCACCCGGCTGGAAGGGCACGGCAAGATCGAGATATTCCTGGACGATGAAGGGGAAGTGCAAAACGCCTACATCCAGATTCCGGAACTGCGCGGTTTTGAGCAGTTTTGCGTCGGCCGTCCGGCGGAGGAGATGCCCCGCATTACCAACCGGATTTGCGGGGTCTGCCCGGAAGCCCACCCCAACAACAGCAGCCGCACCGAGGAGCAGATCGACGATGCCAACCCGCGCGCCG
>JAWOIM010000114.1:0-2584 GCA_046484685.1 Chloroflexota bacterium
CAGCTCAATGGGCGTGTATTGGGCCAGTTGATGGCTGGGCAGCGGCATCCAAACGTTGGTGAAATAAGCCGGATCCAGGTAGCCGGGCACGCCGACCCAGCGCACGCTGCGCGCGCCGGTGGCGGTGTAGCTGGCGGTGTGGAAAACGGCCGTTTTGCGTCCGGGCGTCTGCGGGCTGGCGGCAACCTGAAAGCTGAAGGCCGAGTCCGCCGCGGTCATGGGCGTGCCATCCGACCAGATCAACGGTTTAAGGGTGAAATCCACCACCATTTGCGGCAGCTCCACTGGCTCACCGCCAAACACAAACGGCACTCCCTCAAGGTCTAGCAGCATAGTGCCTGCGGTGAGGGTGGTGAGACGGCCGTTGGCATCCACCACCACATCGCCCAGCTGCACCGTCACCTGGTTCACCACGGCGTCGCCATCGTCCAGATTGGGCAGCTTTACCAGCCCTTGCGCCTGGTAATCGTAGTCGAGGGTGGTGTAAAGGTTCTCATAGAGGGCAGAGTATAGCAACGAATCGTGGGGATGAGATAATATGGGTCAAAAAGTCCTGGAGGAAAAGAAAAATGACCCGCCCCATGTCCCGTGCAGAACGTAAAGCAGCATTTATGAAAAAAGCTGAGGAAATGTTTACCGAGTTAGAAGAATGGTATGACCATAATCCAGCGGCTAGCTTTGAAGAGATTGAGCAACAGGCCCGCCAGATGCGGCGCAAAATGATGGGGGCGGCATTGGGGGTTGTAGTCAATGGCCGGGATGTGGGCAAGGCAGAGGTGGCTCCACAGTGTGAACAATGTGGGCAGGGCATGAATTTCAAGGGGTATCGACCCAAAACAGTCTATGGGCTGGAAGGGGAGACGGAGTTGGAACGGGCGTACTATGTGTGTGAAGTTTGTGACCAGCAAACGTTTTTTCCCCCTGGATGAGAAACTGCGCCTGCGAGCGGACCACTGGAGTGGCGGAGCGGCACGGGTGGCGGTACGGCAGGGGTTACAGGCCAAGTCATTCAAACTAGCCGCAGCCTCGTTCAGTGATGCGACGGGTTGTGCCATGTCCGGTGAGGCGCTGCGACAGGTGACGCAAGGCTGGGGCGAGGCGGTCGATAAGAAACGAAAACAAGAAGTAGGGGCGTTGTTTGACCCGTCAACCAGCCAAACAGTCGAAATAGAGGTGTTCAACCCGGTTGTTAAGCAGGCGAGTCTCTCGACAGATGGGGGCATGGTTCATGTCCGCGATGAGGGCTGGAAAGAAGTGAAAATGGTGACGATCTCAGCAGTTCGTCCCAAAAAAGAAAACGAAAAGGGGTCCCACCCTGATGGTCGTCGCTACCAACCATATGAACCACAAATGATGTTGGAGAAACACAGTTATCAGGCTGGATTATGGGATGCTGACCAGATGGCATCATATCAATACCTGGAAGGGCAACGCCGCCAAGTGGACCGGTGTGGCAAAGTGAGCTCGACAAACGATGGCGCCCGCTGGATTGAGCGGATCACAGCAGAGAATTTCCCACAGGCGATGCAGATTGTCGATTGGTTTCACGCCACCGAAAAGATGTGGCACATTGGCAACCAGACGATTTCCGATAAGGAAGAACGCAGTAATTGGGTGGCCCAACGGTTGGACGACCTTTGGTGGGGACGGTTGACAACGGTCAATGCTGCCTTGGACCAGGTGAACCTGTCCCGGGCGATAGACCCAGAGGATGTTGAGATGAGCATCGGATATTTCCAACGACAAAAGAAACGGATGCAATATCATCGGTACCGAATCGCTGGTTATCCTATTGGCAGTGGTTCAGTAGAAAGCGGTATTAACAACGTGGTTCATCATCGTATGAAGCGACAAGGGAGGGGGTGGCAACGCGAGAATGTCAATCCGATGTTAGCGGCTCTTGGCGAGTTGCATAGTGATAGATTTGAATGGGCGTGGGCGGCAACCAACTAATCCCCCACAAAACGTGGTTATACTCTTGGGAATGCTGGCGCTGTCTATGGCGTTAATCACTTTACCAGACGGCGTTTCCAACATAAACTCTATGGCCCAGGGAGCTGGGGACAGCAGAATCACATCTGCCCCAATATCCGCTTCGCTCAGATGGAAGGGAATGCGGTGTTCCTGACCGGGCCGGATGCTGCCTTCGGGATCAACGACAACGGCCGTATTTGTCACACCGGCCAATACTTGCAGGAAATATTTGTGCAGCCGCAGTAAATCATCATTGCCGATCGCGCCGGTCATCATCAAAAAGCCGCCGGTACTGTTGGCGATGGCATCCAGCGCCGCCGGATTCAGGTTCGCGGCCGTACCCAAGCCGATGGCAAACACCCGGTCATTAATCACCGCCTGCACATCAGGGTCTGAAAGATAGCGAGAGCTGTTTTCGTGCCCATCGGTAAAGACCACAATCGCCTTGTGATCAAAACCGCCGACAGGGGCCAGGGTATTGCTGGCCAGAAAAACGCCATCACCAATCGAAGTGGCTCCGGCCGGATTGGGTTCCAGATTGCCGATTTCGGTGTTGGCTGCCGAGCGTCCCATGCCGATTACCGGAGGCCCGGCCACCGTAACGCCCATC
>JAWOIM010000133.1:0-4322 GCA_046484685.1 Chloroflexota bacterium
GGCCCCGGCCTGAGGCACGTGGACATAGCTGGCGCGGGTGGGCTGGGCCAACAGGGTGGCACTGCTAATTTCCTGGGAATCGGCCGTAGCGCCCAAGATGGCGGTGTAGAGGGGAACATCTTGACTTTGGGCCGTCTCGGTCAGGCTGTCAAAGTCCACCTGTTGCTGAATCTGGCCGGCGTCACTGAGAAGAAGGAGAGCTTGAAAACGGCCGTTTGCCGCCGCAGCATTCAAATGGTCTAACCCCATTTCTAGCATTTCCTGTAAGGGAGTCGTTTGGGGGTCGAGGGGGGGCGTATAGGCAGCAACGGCCGTTCGTACCGCTTCCGGTGTGGTGGCGTCCTGCAGGAGAAAACGGCCGTTGGTATACTGGTCGTTGGGTGCAATGATGGTCACCCGGTCCATCTCAGATAGGCTCATAAACTGGTTGGCATACCGCTCTACAACGGCCAGCATCAGATTAAGGCGAGGCGTGCTGCCGTCGGCTAAGGGGGTAATCGTCTGGTTGGCGTCCAGGACAATGACCAGATCGATGCCGACGGGAACGGCCGTTAGCTCATAATCGGCCACAATCTCCCCATTTTCGCGTAATACCAGGTCATTCAGGTCGCCCATTGAAAAGGGGAGGCGCTGCCCATCCTCTGCCCGTATGTTGAGCCGCATCAGGGGAAAGCGGCTGCTGTCCACCTGGACAATTTGTATTTGGTCGCCGGCTTGTGCCCCCAAGGGGAGCGGTAGGAGGAGGAGCAGGATGAGTAGGAGTAGGCGGTGTTTCATAATTTACAGTGGATAGTAAAAAGTAGAAAGTCCACTTCTTACTTCTTACTTTTTACTTTTTACTTGATTTTATGTTTACTTTATGCCAATGCTTTGTTATTATAGCAGGTATACTCAGGCAAGGGGATGAACAATGATCGGTCAATTAAATGCTTTCTTTCACAATGTGAAATGTAGTACGTATTGCGTAGTGCGTCGTAGATACTGCCTGCCCTCTACGCACTACGCAATACGCACTATCCTGATATTATTCCTAAGTTTAATAACCTTTACCACAATCGCCCAGGCTCAGACTGACCCGCCACCACCCTTGCTGGTCATTAGCAACAGCGATGTGCGCAGCCCACCGACGGTGGCCCTTGATCTCTATGGTATCAGCAGTACCGGGGAAAAGCTGCTGTTTGCGCCCAATGATTTGCTGCTGCGCCATAATGGAACGGCCGTTGACGATTTCAGCCTCAGCGGTACCCGCGCCGTAGGCACATTTACCCTCTTCCTCATTGACATCCCCAGCGGCGTTACCGGCCAGATGGCCGCCATTGAAGCTGCTCTCATCCAATATGCCAGTGATCCGACCATGCAGGAGCAGCTTGACGCCATCGCCGTCTATAAGGTGGGCGAATCTGACCCTATTCCCTTGCTGGAGCCGACTCGTTTTCATAACAGCGTGCGCAATCTTTTTGCCGACCCTCCCCAGCCCATTGATGCCCCCACCGCCCTGATTGACAGCAGCGTCAATTTGCTCAACGACATTGAATCGCTCAAGCCGTCGCCGGCCATGACCGCGTTTGTGGTTATCTTTAGCGATGGTACCGATTCCGTCAGCAGTCAATATCAAATGGGTGACATCCGGGCGCGGGGAGCCGAATTAGGCATTCCGGTGCATACTGTCTGGCTGCAAAATGAGGCTCTGTCGGCCGGGGCGCAGGAGTTTGGTCGTACTTATTTGAGTGAAGTGGCGGCCGGTACACGCGGCCTGACAACTAATCTGAATAATGAGGCCGGGTTAAGCGCCATCTTTGACCGTATCGCCGGCTTCCGTAACCAGACGCGGCTGGTCTATACGGTGCCGGATGCAGCCGGTGGTGGCTTTAACGTGGAAGTCAGCCTGGCCAGTGAACCGGGGGTAACGGCCGCAACCAGTGCCGATCTGCCCGCCAATTTACCCCAGGTTAGCCTGGATATCCCGCCCGACAGCCGCACCCTTAGCCTGCCCGAATTGGTTGATCCGGTCCGACTGGGCCTGGGAGCAACGGTGGGCTGGTTGGATGGGGAAACGCGCAATATTGTGGCTGCCCAACTGCTGGCCAACGGCACCGTCATCCAGGATGTGCCGCCCGGCAGCCTGAACCGCTTTGAGGCCCAAATTGCTAACTTTAGCTACGGCGACAACACGCTCCAACTGGCCGTGTTGGATAACCAGGGCTTGCGGGCCACCAGTCCCCCGCTAACGTTGACTGTCAATGAAGGGCCGCTGGATATCCCCGATGCCCTTTCTCCCCAGCGGGGCTGGGGGGGAGTGGTAACGTCGCTTTTGCTGGGGTTGTTTTGTCTGCTGTTTGGGCTGGGACTGGCCGCATTTGCCTGGCAGCGGGGCTGGCTGGTTCTACACCGCCGCCAACGGCCGCAGCCGGGTGTCACATCGGGGGCCGAGGCGGCACCGATAACGGATGGTCACAGTGTGGCCCACGTGGGTGGCCCCGTTGGGGGACAAAGGGATATTTACTCGGCCTCGGCCTATCTTGAAGTGCTGGAAGCAACTTCCTCTACCCCGGCCCAAATTCCGCTGCACCATCATGAGGAGAAAATCGGCCGTTCGCCCGCCCAGAGCAATATTGCCTTCCCCGAAGATGTGACCGTTTCCCGTCTGCACGCCACCCTCATGCGCGAAGGGGCCTATTACCGTATTTATGACGCCCAATCGACCAGCGGCACCTGGGTCAACGACCAGCAGGTTCCTGAATATGGCATGCAGCTCATGGATGGGGATGAGATTCATATGGGGGCGGTGCATTTACGATTTCGAACTAATAATTAATTGTTGAATTGGTGAATTGCTTAATTGTTAATGGGGCAGGTTAACCATTCAACAATTAAACAGTTCACCAGTTAATTATTTTTATGATTGAGTTGAATGAGGTGCAGCAAACGGCCGTTGACTCGCTCGCAGAGCGAGAGACCGCTCCCCAAACCAGCTTTCTGCTGGGCGCGGCGGGCAGCGGCAAGACGACGGTCTTGCAGCACCGGCTGCGCACCCTCTTGCAGCAAGGGGAGCCGGCCTACACCATCCTCGTCCTGGTGGCCGAACCCGACCACCGCCCGATCTTTCTCGACTTTTTGCACCAGGCGGACGTGGGGCCGTATGCGGAGCTGAAAATCACCACCTTCAACCGGATGGCCCAGGAGATGGTGGCCCTCTTTTGGCCGCTGCTGGCCCGCTCGGCCGGATTTACCCACCCTTACCGCCCGCCTACCTTCCTTAGCTACGACCTGGCCCAACTGCTGATGTGGCAGGTGGTGACGCCCTTGCTGCAAGAAGGGGCCTTTACCGATTTGCGCCTGCGGCCCCAGCAAATTGTGAGCCAACTGCTGGATACCCTCAACCGTGCCGCCCTGAACGCCCTCAGCCTGGAGGAAGGGATTGAGCGCCAGATTCGCACCTGGACGGGCGAGGCAGAACGACCGCGCCATCTGGAGGATGCCGGTAAAGCCGCAAAGCAGTTCCGTGACCGCTGCCTGGAAAACAGCCTGCTCGACCTGTCGCTGGTTATTGAGACCTTTGACACGCGGCTGGTGCGGCACCCCGAATTTAACCGCTACTTTAGCGAGCGCTACCGCCACCTGATTGTGGACAATGTGGAGGAGCAGACCCCCGCCGGCCAAAATTTTATACGCCAGTTGATGGACGCTACGCAGACAACGACCATTGCCTATGATGCCGGCGGCGGCTATAAACGCTTCCTGGCTGCCGATCCGTTGGGGGCCAACCAGTTCCGTACGCTCAGCCAGTTGGCTTTTGAATTTGAGGAGAGCTTTGTGGCTCCGCTCGACTTGGGCCGGCTGGCCAACGGGGTGGAGAATTATTTGCGCCATACCAACAAGGCGACGGCCGCGGCGGAACGGGCGATTGTGGGGGTGGTCAACGGCCGTTATCGGCGCGAAATGATTGCCAACCTGATCCCGCTGCTCCACGATCTGATCCACGAAGAGGGCGTCCGGCCCCGCGACATCGCCATTATCACCCCCTACCTGGACGGCGCGCTGCGCTACATGCTGGGCCAAATGCTGCGCGAAGCCGGGCTGCCCTACGCTCTGCTGCGCCGCCGCTCCAGCCCGCGCGAAGAGCCGCGCATCCGCGCCTGGCTCACCTGGCTGGCGCTGGCCCATCCCGACTGGGGCATTGCGCCCGCCCCCTTCGACGTGGCCGAAGCGCTCAACCTCAGCCTGGTTGGATTGGACCCGGCGCGGGCGGCGCTGTTGACGGAGCAGCTTTATCCGTATTCAGTATCCAGTGGTCAGTTTTCAGTGAGTAGTGAGAAGTTAGA
>JAWOIM010000149.1:0-8961 GCA_046484685.1 Chloroflexota bacterium
TTCCCGAAAAACAGCCCACCGGGGCCGGTAATCGGCTCTCATCATCCGCTTGCTGCCCACCAGCCAGGCCAGGAAGATAAGGGACAAGAGATTGCCCACCAGCCAGGTAGCATAAATCCCCATTGCGCCTGATGCCAAAAAATAATAACCGGCCGGTAACAGCAGTAAAAGCTTGCTAAGGGCAAAAATGGTATTGCGCCACAACTGCCAGCTACCCCGCAGCAGGCCCAACAAGGCCTGGTCTAATACCAATGCCATACCCGTAATCGCTACCCCTGTTATAAACAACAAGAGATTGACTCTACTGGCTGTCAGGACGGCAAAATCGGCCGAAAAATGAGCTGCGCTCAAGGCAAAGCCTACCCCTAACAGGAGAGAAGCACCCCCGGCAATGATCAGGGCCGTGGTGATAAGCGAAACGATTATCTGGGGACGACGCGCTAACTCGCCGATCAGCAGTGTGCCCATGCCCATCATGCCTATCGTACCCAGCAGCAGCATGGCGGAAATAGCTGCCGCGGCCAACCCGGCCTCAGCCGGGGCAAACAGGCGGGCTATCACCCACCAATAAGCAAAGCCGAGGCCCGATGTGACCACCAGCGTACCCATCAGGGAGGTAGCATTAACCAGTATGGCCCGGTTATTGGCCAGCAACTCCATCCACCATGTTTTTCTTAGCAGTAATGATAGGGTCATGATATGACGTTGCCTGGACATCTTTACCTATCTCTTAGCGGGCAATGCGCCGCAAATATACCTCACGGTAACTGTCCTGGGGTATATCCAACCGGTAAAGGGTGGCTCTAATAAAATCAGAGTCACTGAGTGGGGGCGGCGGTGTGTAGTGGGTTTGCCACGTTTCGCCGGCTGCCAGCGTTACCACCGGCCACTCTTGAATCTGGCCTTGACTTGTACTCAGTTGCAGCCGGTATTGCCTGGCGACTCCCTCATGGTTATGCATACCCAATGTGACTTCTGCTTGCGCCTCATCAGCCCACAATAGCCACACCTGGGTGTAGCGGGGTACAGGCCGATTTTCGGCCCCGGCCCGGGCTGTTAAATAGGCACCCGTTATGACTATTCCGGCCAGAACCACCAATAGTATCTGGTGTAGACGCAGCGGAACATGAACCACACTCAGGTCTACTTTGGCCGTAGGCGTCATCCGGGCCAGCGCCAGGCCATTGGCAATCAGGGTTATGCCACCTAACAAAATAACCCAGGAGGCGGACTGTAACCCCCAACGGGTAAAATGCAACAATAAACCGCCAACCGCGGCCAGGCCCAGGCTAAGGCCGCAGCTAAAGGCGACCTTTTCGGCAAAGCCCAGCGGATATCTGACAAAAATAACTGTGGTCAAGGCATAGCCGGGCAAAATGGCAACCAGGGCAATGGCAAACAAAACCCGTACAAAGCCGAGTTCCCATTCCAGCAGGGTAAGCAGCATCAGCACGGCCGTCAGTAATATGATAATAAGCCGGTTAGTTACTTTAGCGGTCACAGTCTGTTAAATCCACCTGGTAAATTACCAGGTTGCCTCCATCATAAATTAAGCTGAAATTATCTAGTGGCTTGAACTTTTCCAGAACGGCCGTTTCCAGCGGTTCCTGATAAGGCAGATCACTTTCTTCCGCCTCGTAGTAAAAGCCCAGCAGCGGCAAATGGGTGAGAAAACGATAATCGACCATGAGATACTCAATTTGCCCCTCGCACAAGGTGCGGTACTCCACCTCTGTAAAGGGCACATCGAGGAAAACGCCGGGTACATTGATATTATTCCAGGAGCCGGTCACCTGATATTGACGGCCGTAAGCCACCATCAACAGCCCATTAATGCGGTCAGCCGCCAGCCGTTGCTCCTGCCCCAAATAGTAATGGACCCAATGCACCGTTTCCAGGCTTTGCGCTTCCACCGAGCGCGTATCGGCTGCGGCCCGATACTCGCCCGGCATCAAGGCCCAACGAGGAAAACTGACCAAAAAATTACCCCAAAACATCAGGGTAATAACCAGGGTCAGGCCGGCTTGCCGCAGCCACATGCGGGAGTCGGTAGACGAAAGAAAGAGTTTAGTTACGGTGACAGCCAGGACAAAGCCAATACCAAAAAACATGAAAGGGCCGATGCGTGACGCAATTTCCGGCCCTTTTTCCGAAAAGCGAAGCAGTTGGGTGACGGGATACAGCAGACCAACGACGCCCAGGAAAAGGTAAGTCGGCCGGTTACGATGTTGGCGCCAGATAACAATTGCCCCTACCATCAAACCCAGCAAAATAAACAATGCCGTACTATAAACGATCAGTTGTTCCCACAACTGCAGGGCGTTCTCTCCCTCAGCCGAAAATAGTTGTCGTCCTGTTTCATCGCGCACCAATACCCTGAACAAATCAAATACCGCACCGGACAACACCGGCACCAGGTAATCAATGGTCACGATAGCCACATACATCATCCACGACAAAATAGCCACCACGGCTAAAACGGCCGTGCCAAATAACATAGTACGGCTTTGCCCTTCATAAGGGAAAAAGTAGGCTATTATGGCCCACAAAATCAGGCATAGGAGCAAAAAATAGCTGGTGACGTGGTGCGTGACCAGGGTGGCGCAGATGCCAAAAATGATGAGCAAGGAAGACCCCAGCGGCCTATCCTTATGGTGGCTCATCCGGTATTGAATGCCCAACAGCACCATGACTACAAATACCAGGGCCAGCGATTCATAGGAAAATTGAGCGTCAAAGAAAATAAAATGGGGGTTGGCGGCATAAATCAGGGTGGCTATACCCGCCAGGCGGGGCGATTCACTCGTTTTCTCATAAAAGAGAAACAA
This sequence comes from Chloroflexota bacterium, assembly GCA_046484685.1. Lineage (GTDB taxonomy): Bacteria > Chloroflexota > Anaerolineae > Promineifilales > Promineifilaceae > SLGK01. The sequence continues at coordinate 2,829 of JAWOIM010000149.1, forward strand.
GACCAGGATAAACACAAATCTGGCCACCAGAATGGTGATGATGCCGGCGTAGAAGATATCCAGGCCGCTAAGGCTGGCCAGAGCCACGGCAATGTTTTCCAGGCCGGGGTAAAGTGGGCTGACCGGCAGCAGCGGGTGTTCCAGGAAGTGGTGTCCGGTTTCGAGAAGGTTGGCTGCCGTACGATAATGCAGCAGTTCATCGTAAAAGGTAAAATGGATCGGGCTGTGCATCACTTTGACCAGGTACAGCCCTATCCCCGCCAGTAGAACCAGAGACAATCGTTCACGGCGCAGGGGCAGCGGGGAAACGATCCGCCAGGCAATTAGCGCATAAAAGGGAAGTATACCCAGCCAAAAAACAAGCTCGTGGTAGGGATCGCCACGCCTGGCTCCGTTAAAGCCCCAGGCTACGATCAGCAAGCAAATAGCCCCGGCAAAGCTAATAGCAGGAAACCAACCCAACTCCCAGTTTTGGCTTTCGTTATAGGGAGGATCGCCGTGAGCCGGTGTCACCGGTGGTTGGGGAAACAGCCAGTGCCAAAGCCAATGAAAGCGTGGGGGCAGCCAGATATCTTTCATGAATGACACAGTTGGTGGTAAATAGCTTCAATACGTGAGACAACGGTGTGGGCCTGGAAGGCAGTTACACGCCGGCGTGCGGCCGTACTCATTTGCCGGCACTGCTCGGGATCGTTCAACAACTGGTGCATGGCCTGACGCAAGGCATCCGCATCCCCTGGAGGAACCAGTAAGCCGCTTTCACCATCGGCCACAATATCGGGAATGCCACCAACGCGGCTGGCAATCACCGGAACGCCGGCCACCATCGCTTCCATGACAACGGTAGGGCTGGGTTCCGGCCAGTTGGAAGGCACAAGGCCGATATGGCTGCGTCGCCACGCTTCCATAACGGCCGTATTGGGCCAGTTCTTAAAGATATGCACATTGGCCGGTATATCTAGTTGGGACAGGGGAAAGTCGCTGAGTTCATAACCGATCAGAACAAGGGGAACGCCCGTATCCAGGCCACGATACGCTTCCAGCAGCACATCTATCCCTTTTTGCTTGCCAAATGAACCCACAAAGAGCATAAACGGTTCTGTGGGTAACCGGGCTACCTCTCCGTCCCAATCGGCCGGTGGAGATGTGCTTGCATCCGGGATAAAGTTGGGCACGACCTCATACGGCAGGCCGCTGTCTACAAGCTGGCTGCCTTCGGCTACCGCCTGGCTAACGGGCAAATACATATCCACCAGTCGATTTTGTGTCCGGCTCATAACCCGCTGCCCCATCAGGGTCATGGCCCCTTTCACCAGGCCATAATGGTCTATCAGGCAGCGCCGACATTTGCCCCATTCTGGCCCGGTACAAAAGGCATCTTGATGGATAAACGTCCACTTGCCGCAGCTTAAACCAAACTCGTGCAGAGTGATAACCAATTTGGCCCCGCTCCACCGTTTTAGGGGCAGGTAGGAAAATGAGAGCCAGTTATGGGCGTGGACAATTTGCGGTCGTTCCTGGGCCAGCACCCGGCGTATGGCCAGGGCCAGTTCAGGGTCAGGGAAGGGCGGGGCGTAACTACGCCGCTCATCCACAAATAACAGCTTTTCGGCCCGCGAGACGGTGCCCCGAATGCGGTACAGACGCACGCCCTGCACCTCTTCATAGGCAGGCATCTCCTGGCCCCAACCTCCCTGGCGCAAGGTTATGACCGCTACCTCATGCCCACGCCCGGCCAACGCCTCGCTCAAATCTTTGACGTGTCGCTCCAGGCCACCTAAAACGGGCGGATAAAATTGTGTTAGCATTACAAGTCGCATCTTACTCTTTATTCAACTCTTTGACCGATGAGAAGGAGCCGTCCCAGGCCATAACCAATCGTCGTAATGAAGAGACCGGCCGTGATGGCTGCGGCCCGGCCGGTACCGGCCCAACTGCGCTGGCGCACACTGTCGCGCAGACCGCGCCACACACCACTGGGCAATACTTTCAAGGTGTAGGTTCGCTCAGTGGACAGCCCGTCATTGGCCCCGACCAGGCGGGAAAGAAGCGCTTTGGAGCGACCTTCCAGGTAGCAGCGCCAGCGATAATAGGTCCAATTGGCGCGGCCGGCCGGTACTTTGTGGGCCACTTGTGCCTGGGGGCGGTAGAGCAGGGTTGCCTGGGGCATGGCCTGGCGCAGGCGAATGCAAAATTCCGTTTCGTCGTCACCTTGCGGGCGTCCGCCAATATGGCCAATGCCGTTGCGAAAACCGCCCAATTGTTCAATTACCTCACGCCGGTAAGACATGTTGCAGCCGATCAGGTTCCGTACCGGGGCCGTTTCTTCAGGCAGGCCGCGATAGGAACAGCCCACGACCCAGTAAAATTCTTCGGGAAACCAGGCAGGACGGCCGTTTAACCATAACGGGTTGATTTTACCACCGGCACCAACGATCTGTTCGGCCGTATAAGCTGCCAGCAACTGTTCCAACCAGTCAGGCGCGGCAATGGCATCATCATCCAGAAAAGCGACAACCTCCCCTGTAGTGACGGCCACGCCGCTGTTGCGTGTCCCATTCAGCCCGCGCTCTTGCCCATTTTCCACCACGGTAGCCGTGGGAAATTGCGTCTGCGCCCGGCTTAACAGGGCCGGGTTGTGGTCAATCGCTAGCACAATCTGGTGCGGTGGTATGGTTTGTTGTGTTACCGAATCTACCGCTTCTATCAAATCTTGCCAGCGATCCTCAGTGTGGGCACAAATAATAACAGAAAAATTCATCAATCCTCATCGTAATAACCAGGCCGGCAGCCAGGCTTGAAAAAGGTAAGGGTTCAACCTAGAAACCGAGTTTTTCTCTGGTGAGCCGGCATTTTTACGGACCAAAAAACTCGGTTTCTCTAGAGGGAGTGAACGGTTACAGAAAAAGTTGGGGTCAGGCCGTTTGCGCTGCTTGCCAACGTGCCAAATCAAAGGTAAGGGTAGGGCTTACATAATATTTCTTCTGGGCCACACGCATGATAGCTGTATGCAGATCGGTTATGGTGGCCGTATTGGGAATGTACCCCAAGACCCCGTCTTCAAAGGCAGCCCGCACATATTCATCGTGGGTAGCCGTGCTGATGACCAAAACGGCCGTTTGCGGACTCGCTTTGTTAATGGTCTGCAAAATTTCCGCTTGTTTTTTGTTTTCGGTAACCGGGTCAATAATAAGGAGCTGGGGATTCTGCTTTTCTATTATAAATACAGCCTCATCTAAGTTGTGGGTTTCACCCACAACACGAAACTGCGTATTAGCACCCAGCAGCTTTTTCATACCCTGCAATTGGAGAGATTGCTCCATAGCCAGCAAAATTTTGACAGTACCGGCCGTCGCTTTTTCTGACCACTGCGGGCGGCCGGCCAAACGCAAAAATTTCTTGGAAGCAGTTTGGCGTACAGTGGGATCGGCCGTGGTTTGCGGTAATAGGGCATAAATGGATGTGCCTTCATGGGGCCGGGAAGCAATATGCAGCTCCCCATTCAGCCAGGCCACCAGCCCTTCCATATATTGCAAACCCATACTATGCCTGGATTGTAATATCTGCTCTAAATCAAAGCCCACCCCTTTGTCCTCTATCGTGATTTCCAGATATGGGGCCACATATTTCAAGAGTACTTTGGCTCGGTCCGCCTGGGCATGGCTCATAATATTATTCAATGATTCCTGGACCAGGCGAAACACACATACCTCAACCTGGGGATCAAACTTGTAATCCAGATTCTCAAATTCCAAGTCAATGGCCAATTCATATTGCTCGATGAGCCAGCGAATAGCCGGAACCAACCCCAACCGCCCCAGCATAGTGGGGTGTAACTCTTGTGTCAACCCATCTACGCGCTGAATCAGGTTGCCTAACTGTGCCTTGGCCTCATTGTATAAGGAGACATCGGTTGGCGTGTCTAACAGATTAAAGATAAATTGCAGGCTGCGTAACACCTGATTTACTTCACTGTCCAGCACATGCGCCATCTGCTGCCGGTAATGCTCCTGTGATAACACCAGCCGTTGGCTAAAAACAGCTACTCTGTTTGCCTGCAGAGCCTGATGTCGTTGGAGTCGGGTACTCACCGCACTTAGCAATATATTGGCCCGCACAGGTTTAGTGAGGTAATCATCTGCCCCCAATTCCATGCCCTCGCGCACATCTTCTTGTCTGGCCCGCGCGGTGACAAAAATAAAAGGAATTGTGGCTGTGCTGGAATGATTTTGCAAGGCTCGCAGGACGTCAAAGCCGTTTGCATCAGGCATCATCACATCACATAAAATCAGGTCTGGCAATTCCTGTTGGGCCAACACAACGCCCTCGGTCCCCGAATGGGCGATAACGGCGTGATAACCGCCTTGTTCTAGCATGAGAGAAAGCAGACGTGTTGTATTGAGGTCATCGTCAATTATCATGACTTTGTGAGTACTAGGGGAAAGTTGCTTATTATCCATACGACGTCATTCTTTAACTGAACGCTTACAGAAAAAGAGGGTGAGACCACCCTCTTTGATTGCTAATTTATCTTTTCGAACCTGGTGTCAGCGAGTAGAAGGTAAGGATACGGCCGTTTTTAACCCTGGCGTTTTTTACCTGGACAGAGACGCTGTTGGTAAAACTGGCGGGTGGAATGTCTCCACCTCGTGTATCTCCCGGCGTACATATGCAAACAGATAGTTAGCGTAGCTGTCCCGGTAGTGGTTAGCATATCGCGTTTGTAATCCCCGACAAACGTCACAATTCATATCGGTGGCCATAAGCGTATCAAAGCGAGTGATCAGTTTATCAACTACCTGTTCCAGTCTGTCCTGGGATAATTGGCTGCTCATCTTTATGAACTGGTTGGTATCTTCCAGCAAGGCATGAAATACTTCCTTAAATGTTTCTTGTGCTACTGAATCTTCCTGACTTGTCGCTGCCCGCAGGCCCGGTTTTTTGAACCATTCCTTAAAAATCGTGCCTAATACGCGAAACCCATCCCGAAACGCATTCAGATTAGACAAGCCCATAAAGCGCCGATTTTCAAAACTTGGTACTTCGGCTACCTGTAATCCTGCTTGCAGTGCCCGGACGTTCATCATGGTTTCAATTTCAAACCCATCACCATTCAGATGCAGCAAGGGCAGTGTCCAGGCCCAAAAAGCATTGTAACCGTAGCATAAATCGGTGTATTTGCCGCCAAAGAGGAAACGCACCGTCCAGACAAAAAACTGGTTGCCTAAATAGCGATGTATTTCCATATCTGATGTTCCGCCACCCTGCATGAAACGGGAGCCTTTGGCAAAATCAGCCCCGGCCAACAATGTGCCCACAAAGCTGGGAATTTCGGCCGGATTGGTTGAGCCATCTGCATCTATCATAACGATGATATCGCCACTGGCTGCGGCAAAACCCTGGCTCAAGGCATTGCCTTTTCCTTTGCCCGTCTGGTGTACCACCACAATGTCTGGGCGTAATTCTTTAGCCAGGGCCACCGTGCGGTCGGTAGAACGGCCGTCTACCAAAACCACCTCATCTACAACATCAGGAATGGAGGCAAATAGTTGCGGCAGATTGCGTTCTTCGTTCAGCGTGGGCACAATCAGACTAACCAGAAGCTTGTGGTGAGTTTGTGAGACAGAAGGATACGAAGTTGATGCGACTGATGTTGTGAGAGACATTTTTACGATCTCCAAGTATGAATTCCTGCGAGGGAACGATTCTGCTATCAAGAAGAAGTTTAACTTTTAACTATCCAGCCAACTGTTCAGCAAGCTAGAGTAAGGCTGAACTTCTGTCTGGGTAGGTATCTCCATATAGTGTATTAACGATGAGTTACAGAAGTTGTTACAATTTTCCGGCAAATTTCATGCTTGTTAATGGGCGAGCGGGCCAAGGAATATTGTTCACCGAATTTGGTCCACAATAATATAATATTACAACCAACCCCCACTAATCACATCGGCTGATCGGGGGGGTTTTATATCATCCAGTTGGGGGAGAAACAGAATCGTTTAACTAAACCATCTACAAAACGCTACAGCGTAATACCAAACTGCTGCTGGAGAACGGCCGTATATTCCGCTTCATTTTCCACTTTTTGTTCTTGTTTTGACCCATCGGGCGCAGTGATGATCAAGCGATCGTG
>JAWOIM010000405.1:0-2548 GCA_046484685.1 Chloroflexota bacterium
CGGTAGCTGCCGAGGAGATCGATCCGGAAACGACCGTTTCCCTGGCTGACTGGGATCGCTACCATTTGCCGGGATCCAACGGTGGTGCCCATGTCGCCGCGCTTACGGATTTAGGCATTGCGGTTGATGACGCCGGCTACGCCCGCGATCCGGCAGCCACCGTCACCTATGATCAGATGATATGGGCCATGATCCGGTTTAGCGACAATGCCGCCCCCGATTACTTCCTGGATTTGTTTGGCCCTGAAGTTGTTAGCGCTGTCATGGCGGCGGCCGGTCTGGAACCGCGCCCGCTCTTGCCTCACGCCGGCCTGGTGCTGACCTGGCAAAACCATGAGCAGCAGGTCTTGACAGCCGCCAGTTTGGCCGAATTGAGTGTGCTGGAGCGCGACATTTACGAAGCACGTGTCTGGGAGATGCAGACGGCTTTCTTGCACAGCGAGTGGGGCGAGGCCGAACGTGCCTGGCGACGTGACAACCGCCGCCCGCCCAATCCCCACCGCCTGGAAATGGCTGCCGCCAACCGGTTAGACAATATGGGCACAGCCCGTGAGTTTGCGGACATCATGGCCGGAGTTGTCAGCGGCACCTTTCTTTCGGCCGACGTATCGGCCATCATGCGGCCTCATCTGGAATGGCCCATGGCTTTCCCGGGTAACCAGGCCGCCTTTCACGCCCTGGGCACCAAGGGAGGATCGTTGGCCGGGCTGTTGACCGAGGCAACCTATTATATCCCCAGCAGCGGCCAATTCGGCGAACAGCCGCGTGTCGTGGTGCTGTTCATGCGCGAGATGCCCTTTGCCGCCTGGCTGCGGCTGTCGCAGACCTTTACCCAGCAGCAGTTTGCGCTGGAAATAGCTACCAATCCGGAGTTTGGGCAACAGGTGACAGCAATGTTAAATGGCGGTGACGAATAAACCGCCCAAAAGATGGCCGGATTGTCAGTTTCCAGCGCCAGGCATCAATTAATTTGTTCGTTAAAAATAGCCGTTTGCTCTGTCTCTTGCTGCTCATAGATCGACTGCGCCCCGTAGATATAGGGGACCATAATCAGGATCAGGAAGAGGATAAAATTGACCGCAGCAAAAGCGATGCGTAAGGGCAGCCGCTGGTGAAAAGTGATGGGGGCACGGTAGATACGGCCCGGCCCTTCAATGACGAACACGATCAGAGCCGCATGGAGAATGGTGTGGCCGATGACCTCTACTTTGCCAAAAACCAGGGTGGTGGTGAAGAAGACCAGAGTGATGACCAGGGAAAACGGCCGTTGCAGCAAATTGATAATCAACAAATACCCCAGCGCCAGCTCCACAAAAGCGGCCCCATAGATAAAAAATTGGAAGTCAAAGCCCAGGGCTAACTGTGGGTTTTGCTCCAGGATATAGAGACTCCATTGAGGATAGACTAACTTCTCCAGCGCCAGCCAGGCCAGTGAAAAGCCCAGCGTAGCGTAAAGAGCAGGAATGGCCGTGCCGCTGATCCGCCTGTCCTCAATTTGCGTTACGATTAGATAGTAGCCCACCCCCACAAAGATGAGGTAATCGAGCATATAAAAGAGGCCGTACTCGTAAATGCCCAGGCCATACAGCCCCAGAACGCCCAGACCGGCCATGGGGGTGGTGGTCTGAAACAATAACAAAGAGGCCAAAAAGAATTGGATCCAGCCGACAACCGGCCCCGTAGCCAGGTCGGGTGAAAGCATGGTGTCAGCCTGCCAGGATAGCAGGAGGGTGACGCCCATGCCGATGCGCATGATTAGCACCGACTGATCGCGGTGGCCTTCCAGCCAATCGTTCAGCCGCTTATACCAACTGACATTTTCCAGCCGTCCCTCTACCAAAACCAGGCCGCCGATAACCAGCGCGCTCAACAATGTTAGTCCAATGAAAAGAGGGCCGATTACTTGGCCAAAGTCGCGTGGTTCGTCACCAAAAGAAAAATCAGTAAACCACTTAACATGAGCCTGGGCATTATCTACCCCCAACAAGAAAAGGGTGGCCAGCAGCAGCGGGGCCATCCAGAGCAAATAACGGCGCATGGCTAACTCTCTTTATTTCCTTGCAACTGCGGATAAATCACCGCGATCAGCACCAGAATCAGAAAAACCAACATAAAGAATATACCAATTGGGTCCATTGTCGTCTCCTTGTTTATATATGAATGGGTATGGCTACAGGCACAGATCCATGTGTCTGCCCTGCTGTTGGGGTACATACGGTTGCACCCTTCTTGAGGCAATTTTAGACCAATCCTATCCCCCCAGGCAACCTTGACTTCGTAGCAGACCTGCCTGGTTGGGCAAAACGGACAGCTTTTAAGCCATTCCCACCCTGGCCCTCATCAGCAAAACCCGCTTTAAAGAGCTTGTCCAACAATTGCCGACCTTTGCTACCGACGTCATGGCCCTCATGCCAGGCGTTGGCTGAGCGCTGGCAGCCGGAGCGCAACCAGGCAGTTCGTTGGAATTTTGCCTCGGCTTCTGATATTATGGACGAGATTGCGACGGCCAACCTGCTGACCCAGGACTTTGCCCTGGACCCGGTGGCCA
>JAWOIM010000718.1:0-5158 GCA_046484685.1 Chloroflexota bacterium
GCCTCCACAAACATGAAAACCATATCCTGGTTGCCGGTACCATTCAAGATGAGGCCCTGCTAGAACAGGCCGTCTTTGAAGAAGTCATTGGGCTAATTGTAGGCACAATGAATGCACGCCTTTGTGATGTTGCCCGTCGTCTTCAGATTCCACTGATTCTGACCGATGGTATCGGTAACTATCCCATGGCCCGCCCCTTTTTTGACCTGCTGCAGCAGTGGGAGGGACATGAAGCATCATTGCTCACGAGTGCAGATAGGGAGCGCCGGCCACAAATCATAATTCCCCATCCGGTAACGGCCGATCAGGCACAATTGCCAACCTACCAGCCATTGGCCCCGGGGCATACCGTGCGTTTGCTGCGCCAGCCCTATCAGGGACAGATTGGCCAGGTGATGCAACTGTTAAATAAAGCACAGGTAACGGAAGCGGGAATAAAAACACATGGTGCAATGGTAGCCCTGGCTGAAGATCAGACTGTCTTTGTCCCTTATGCGAATATGGAAGCAATCTTGTAAAATTGGATTAGGAGGATGTTATGAGTGAAGAATATCTCATTGAGGAAGAAGAAGGTGGTGGGTCTGCTGGCAGTCGTACATTCACCATACTGGCCGGTATTGCCAGTGCTGTTTTGCTGTTGGGCCTGATTTGCATCGCGGCTATCATGTTTACGCGGCAACAAGACACGACTCAAGCGGATGCAGTTGCCATGAGGGAAACAGAAAACGCCATTATTCTTGTTACCAATGAAGCGGTAACACGCACCATCGAAGCGATGGAAACCGAGGCTGCCCGGCCTACCGAAACCCCCACCAGTACACCAGAACCATCTCCTACCAACACGCCGGAGCCGACTGAGACACCGGTGGTGCTGCCTGTAGATGAAGAGGAAGAAACGGCCACGCCAGACAGCCTGGCTACCGCCATTGCTGAGGCAGATTTTGAGGATGATGACGTGACGCCGGGTGCGCCGGGCGTGCCGGGTGCGTCGGCCACCGCAGTGCCCGGTACTGGCGTTGATACCCTACCCGATACCGGTATCAATACGTTGGGTATTATAGTGGCTGCCTTTATGCTGCTCGGTTTGTCGGTAGTGGCCCGTCGTTTACGCAGCAGCTAACTATTTATGCCAAAAGCAACAATTCTTCTGGTAGAGGATGAACCTTCTCTGCTAAACGGTATGCACGACCTGCTGCAGGTTGTCGATATTGGCTATGATTTGGAGATACTCGTGGCCGATAATGGTCAGGCTGGTTTAGAAGCGATTGAAGAACAGCCACCTGATTTGATTGTTTCCGATATCATGATGCCCATTATGAATGGGTATGAACTGCTCCAGTCTGTGCGTCGCAACCCCAGTTGGACCCATATCCCTTTTATTTTTCTAACTGCTAAAGGTAAGCGTGAAGATATTCATAAAGGGCGCACAAGTGGGGCTAATCTATACATTACCAAACCGTTTAACAGCCAGGAGTTTGTGGAGTTGATCAAGGTTCAGTTAGATCGCAGCCTGGCGCTGCAGGCCACCCACCAGCAAAGCATGGGCCTGCTCAAACGAAATCTGCTCCAGATCTTAAACCATGAATTTCGCACACCACTTACTTATGTGACGGCTTATCTGGATATGATTATGGTCGATACTGATCATGGTATCGACAATAATTTTCCTGAGTATTTACGAGGTATTCAGGCAGGCTGTGTGCGACTGACCCAGTTGGTTAAGGATTTTATTCGGGTTTTGGAGCTGCGGTCTGGAGAGACTGAACAGCAGCTACGTAGAGAAGTAACCGTTTTAGGCAATTTGCCGGCGCTGCTTTCAACTGTGGTTGCCAGCAGAAGGCCATTGGCTGACAGTTATCAAATTACGCTCCATTATGAGGAACCGCCCGCGCTGCCAGCGGTAGTAGGTGTGGCAGAGGGCCTGCAAGATGCGTTCACACGTCTTCTGGAGAATGGGATTAAATTTACCCATATGTTTAAGCGTAAGGCCGCGGGCAATGTGTATATAACGACGGCCGTTACCGATCACGAGGTTCACTTTATCTTCGATGACGAAGGCATGGGTTTTCCGGCACACGCTACCGACCGGCTGTTTGAACTATTCTACCAGCATAATCGAGGTTTGCTTGAGCAGCAGGGTGCCGGTATAGGGCTGACGATTGCCCAGGGCCTGGTGGCCTTGCATGGTGGTCGTATTGAGGTAGAAAGTGTGGAAAAGGAGGGCAGTACCTTTACCATCGTTTTGCCTATTCACCGGCCAAATGCACCTGTTCGTTTACCAAGCACCGCCGGCCAACAATTGGCGACTGTGCTAATAGTGGAAGATGATCATCACCTGCTGGTTGGTTTGCAAGAGTTGCTGCAAATTTCTATCAGCCAATATAAATTGGACGTGTTAACGGCCGAAAATGGTCTTATGGGGCTTGAGGTGTTGGCCGAAAGACAGCCTGACCTCATTATTTCTGACATCATGATGCCCGAAATGAGCGGTTATGAGTTTTTGGCCGAGGTTCGCAAAAATCCCAAATGGATTCAAATTCCGTTTATATTTCTCACGGCCAAAGGGGAGCATCACGAAATTCATCAGGGATTGCGCAGCGGTGTAGAAGAGTACATTACCAAACCCTACCACAGCGATCATCTTTTAGAGATGGTTGTCGCTCAGTTAGATCGTCACTTTCAGGTTCAAAACGCAATTTCCCAATCTTTTGAGAGCCTGAAACGCAGCATTTTAGATCTGATCACCCCTGATTTGCAGCAGCCGCTCTCTTCCGTTTCCCAATTTTCATCCGAGCTAGAGACCCGTATCGAAAAGGTGAATACCGACCAGGAATTGATTAATTCGCTGGAAGAGATTCAGGTTGATAGCTTGATGTTGACCAAGCTGGTGGAGGATTTAATTACTCTAGCCGAACTGTGGACCGGCGAAGCAGTTTTAAGCTATGAGATGCGGGCCACTCCTATTACCACCCCTTTTTTGCTGCTGCATGAGGTCGCTCAAAATTATCAGCTCGATCCCCGCCAACCGGTGTCCGTGAATGTTAAGGAAGAAGACCATAATTTGCCTGCTATCTATGGGGTTAGTACCTTGCTTACAAACTGCTTGCAGCGTCTGATTGATGCCTGCTTGCAGCGCCAGACCAGCCCCGGTGTAGAGTTGTCACTCGATACCGAAAACGATATGATTCATTTTCGCATTACCGGTAGCTTGCTCCTCACGGCTGATGAATTAACCCAGTTGCAGGCCTTGTTTGCCGGACAACAAATGGTGGAAATGAACCTGATGGCCAGTACCAGTCTGCAGATTGCTTATGGGAATATTGGTCTGCACAATGGCCGTATTTCTATTGAGCCTTTAGACTCCGAGGTAACGGTCGATGGAACAGACAAGCTTTATCGAATTGTTGTTGCTTTGCCCATTTATGATGGAGATGATTCCATGAATGGGGTGTATCACAATGAATGAAAACCCAATCTTATAGTCATTTCCGAAGGAGAAACCTATGTCCTCATTACTTGAAAAAACACAAACACTTATCCAGGCTAATTTACACGCCATGGTCGATCGCGCCCTAGAGCAAAATTCGGTGGCCGTTATGCGGCAATATATTCGTGATGCTGAAAATAACCTGCGCGAACTGGAGCGGGCTGCGGCTACCGTGGGGGGCGAAGTGAAAACGCTGGAGCGCAAATATAATGAGTATAAGCGCAAAGCGGATCAGGCCGACCGCAATATTGACGCCCTGCTGATGCAAGGGAAGGCCGACCTGGCCCGGGCCGCCCAAAACGAATTAAACACCAATCGCCGCCTGCAAGAGCAGTACCATGAGCAGTGGGTACGCCAGGAAAAAGAGTACGAAACGCTGCTCAATGCCCGCCTGAAGCTGCAAGCCAAGCTGCAAACGATTCGTCGTGAACAGCGTGAACTGGAGTCACTGCTCCAATTAGCTAAGTCAAAGGAGAAAACGGTCAAAGCGATCAAGAGCCTGGATGATTTGATGGGCGTGGGCGATACCGACATTGCTCGCATGGGTGAGTCGATTCGGGGCCGTCTGGATCGGGCCACAGCCCACAGTGAAATGCATGCCAGCAGTCTGAGCAACCAAATGGATGATGCGCTGGGCCAGGCTGAAATTGACATCCAGCTTGAAGAACGCAAGCGTCGCCTGGGATTGAGTGAAGAGGCATCTTACTCGCTTGAAGAAGAAGCGGATGAGAGTGCCTCTGCTTCTAGCTAGTCTGTGAGGGTGGGGGGACGGCCGTTCCCCCACCTCCTGACTCACAGCCATGACCACAACAGACCTGGATGAGCTATTGCAGCGGGGCATAACGGCCGTACAAATGGGTCATGCCGATACGGCCAAAGAATGTTTTATGGCGATCATTACGGCCAATGACCGGCATGAAGCAGCCTGGTTTTGGCTGAGTCAGGTGGTAGAGGATGTTGAGGAACAGCGTATCTGTCTGGAAAATGTGCTGACGCTTAACCCAAATTATCCGCAAGCAGAGCGGCTGCTGGATCAGTTGACAGAAACGGTGGTTGATCCCCGGCAGCGGCCGGCTCTTTCGGCAGCCGCTGCTATACTCCATCCTGAAAGGCAAGACGAAGACGACAACTGGCCGCCGCCTGAAAAGCATGAAGCACCCGTCATTCATTACACCAGCAGCAGTCAGTTTGACGACGTGTGGGCACGCGAGGTCGACATCTGTGCTTATTGTGCCCATGAATTGGGCCACAAAGTGGGTCACCAGCAGCAAAAATGTCCCCATTGCCACCACAAGTTGATCGCCTGGCAGTACCGGTATGAGCAGCCCAGTACCAGCCTGCATATCTACTGGGTGTTAGTGCTTGGACTGGGACAGTTTTTTTTTATTCAATCTTTTTACGACATTGTCATTCAGCGCGACCTGCTGCGGTCCATTCTTTCCGTCACGCTGATGGTCATCTGCTTTATTTTGGCGGCAGGCATTTATTGGCGCCAGCTTTGGAGCCATTATCTGACGATGGCTTTTCTGGTGGGCTTTGTTGTTTTGCAGTTTCTGGCCTTATTTGTTCCCTTTTCATTGGCCGGTGTCCCTTTACAGGGCATCGACCCGGCCATTAGCGAGCTGGTTGGTGATTTATTCGCCGGTTTTGGGGACGTTTTACGTATGTTAC
>JAWOIM010000730.1:0-5411 GCA_046484685.1 Chloroflexota bacterium
CTCGTAAATAATCACCGGTGTAACTACTAACGCTCAGCGGAGAAACCGGGTTTTTAGCACAGTCTCATCATTGGCACACCAGAGAAAAACCCGGTTTCTGGCTTAGTAGTTACTCACCGGGGGAAAAATGACGCTTGCAAAAAGCGCATTCCGGCCAATATCTGATCGACTCGCGGCTGCTCTAATGAGCCGATGTATTCACCAAGCTGCGATTTATCAACGGCCGATACTTTCGAAACAACCACGACGCTCTGCCTGGGCAAATTGGCTTCGCCTGCCTCCAATAACAGATTGCCGGGGGCGCTTGCCTGCTTTAGATTCGATGTCAGGGCGCAAACAACCACTGTGTGAATGCGGCTGTGGTTAAAGAGGTTATCCTGAACGACTACATAGGGATGGGCGTAATAACCAAGTTCGGTCTCATCCGGATTTGGCGACTTGATCCAGAATATATCTCCCTGGTTGACTACCCGTGAGCCGCTGTCAGGCTGTTTTGTTAGCGCCGCTTCTTGATTGAGTGACGGTGCAGGCTCACCGGCCAGGGCTTTCTTGACTATTTTATAAACACCGGGTGTATTGTTTTTATAAGTGAATAACGTCTGATCCCAATCGGCCGTTATATATAACTTTTTACCATTCACCAGGATGTAAAACCATTTCACCCACCCATTTTTCCACAGGGCTGTTTTGCCCACCCACTTTATTTCTACGGTTGATGGATCGAGGTCAACCGTTAAATTTTCCCCTAATAAATGATTGCTGTGAATGGCTGTCCGGCCAGGCTCGACTGTCAGTAGGGCAATATGCTCAACAGCCCAGAACTTATACCCGCTCTCATACTGTTGTTCTGAGGCACAGCCGACAAAAAAGTGAGCAGGGTTTTTATTGCCGCCGGTTGCCAAGAGTGCCGGGTTTGTTTTTTGCCACTGGTTGGCAAGCCTTCGTCCTTGTTTGCGCTTAAACATAATGTACAAGATCGCCATTATGGATATACCCAAACTAATTCCGGATAAAACCATGCTGACCATCATCATGGAAATAGCAAATGTATTCATCAATTGATTTATGGTACTCCCTGACTGGTGTGTGGGTTAGGCAGAAAAAAACCCTGGATGAAGGCCACGCCACTAACTAGGGCCAGGGTTCCGGCGGGGGTATGTTCGTGCTGAATCTTGTAGCGGCCGTCCGACAGGTGTTGGCTTCGCCCCGATACGAAAGGTCGCCTCGGTGGGCCGAAAGCGTATGGGCACGCCAGAGAAGATTCTGATACCGCCTACTTTGCTGGCAGGGCGTGGGCATCCAGGGTTATTATGGAGGTGGTGCAAATGGATTCCTAATTTGTTAATCAGCTACATTATAGATCAGAAAAGAAACGGCCGTCAACGGCCGTTTCCTTAAAAATTCACATAAGCGTTCACCTACCTTGACAATAGAACGCAGATTTCGCAGATTAGGCGGATTTTCGCGGATAAAGCAGAAAAATCCGTGTTTATCCGCTGCATCCGTGTTTATCCGCGTTCTATTCGATGGGTAACTGAACGGTTACAAATTTACAGCCCATTACGCGCAATCACGTTCTTATACCAGAGCGCACTATCCTTCGGCGTGCGTTCCAGTGTTTCATAATCAACCCAGACAATGCCAAAGCGCTGCAAATAACCACGTGCCCATTCAAAGTTGTCTAACAGCGACCAGACAAAATAACCGGCCAGGGGCACACCGGCTTCAATAGCCCGCTGGGCCGCCTGGAAATGGTCATGCAGGTAGTCAAGCCGGCGCTGGTCGGCAATACGGCCGTTTTCATCCGGCTCATCCCCAAAACTGGCGCCATTTTCCGTCACATAAATCTTAGGGACCTGGTAATCAAAGGTTAAGCGGTTGAGCAGATTGTACAGTCCCTCCGGGTAAATCTCCCAGCCCATATCGGTGATGGGAGCACCATCCGGGACCTGGCCGGGAGATAGCGTCTCTTGCTCATTGGTGAAGGTATGGGACACCCTGCGCGAATAATAATTCACCCCCAGAAAATCGGTGGGAACCGCGATATCATTCAAATCGTTGGTCTGGACAAATTCCAGCCCCTGGGGTAAGTGGCCGCGCTGACGATAATGGGCAACCATATCGGCCGGATAGCCCCGACCATAGAGCGGATCTAAAAACCAGCGGTTGAAAAAGCCGTCATAAACGCGGGCTGCCGCCAGCGCTTGCGCACTGCCGTCTAGCGGCTGTGACCATTCGTGGTTGAGTGTAATACCCACTTCTGCCTGCGGACAGTTCTGGCGTATGACCGGGACCGCCCAGCCGTGAGAGAGCAATACGTGGTGGGAAACGGGCAGGGCTTCGCGCCAATTTTGGTGACCGGGCGCGTGCTCGCCAAAGACGTAACTGACCATGCTGGTGCACCAGGGTTCGTTATGGGTAATCCAATGGTTTACCCGGTCGCCCAGGTGGCGTGAGACAACGTCGGCATATTCGGCAAAGGCTGCGGCCGTATCCCGTACCAGCCAGCCCCCTTCCTCTTGCAGGGCCTGGGGTAAATCCCAATGGTAGAGGGTGACAAAGGGAGTGATGTTGGCTGCCAGCAGCTCATCTACCAGGCGGCTGTAAAAATCCAGCCCTTTCTGGTTGATCTGGCCCCGGCCCTGGGGCAAAATACGTGCCCAGCCCACGGAGAAGCGGTAAGCTTGAAGATTCAAGTCGCGCATCAGGGCCACGTCATCGGCATAACGATGATAATGGTCGCAGGCCACATCGCCCGTGCTGCTGTCGTCGATTTTACCCGGCGTGTGGGTATATCGATCCCAGATCGACTCTCCTTTGCCGTCGGCGTCCCAGGCGCCCTCAATCTGGTAAGAGGAGGTGGCAGCCCCCCAGATAAAGTTGTCAGGAAATGTTAAATTGGTCATATAGTGTCTCCTTCGAAAATTGACCATGGACGATGGACCATAGACGATGAATTTTCATTCATTCCTTCGACTTTGCTCAGGGCAAACTATGGTGTGCCGCGCCCATGTTGAACTATCTTTGCAGAATATAAACGGCCGATCTCATCACCCAACGTCCATCGTCTATCGTCTATGGTCTATCGTCCAACGTGTACAACGTAATGGATTGGCCCGGCAGCGTGATGGCTTGCTGCCGGCCGAGGCTGATGGGATGGAGCCATTCGGCCTGATGGGCAGCGTCAAAGCGGCGTATTTCGGCCGTTGTTGTCTCGTTCAGTCCGGCCAGTTGCAAAGGCACGGTTTGTGCCTCATCAGCCAGGTTGATAACCATCAGGGTCAGACGGCCGTCGTCGCGGCGAGCGGCGTAGATAGAGAGATGGGGCACGGCCGATTCTGCCCAGACCCGCTCTGTGCCAAACTCCTGATACAGTTGGTAGACGTAATAAGTCGGCCGTACTTCATAGCGGGCCAGCAGACCATAGCCCCCCATCTGCGGGCTGCTTTGCAGGGCAAAATGGGCCACCATATCCACGTCATGGCTGATCAGCCGTCCCAGCACATCGGCCCACCAGATAGCGTTGTAAAAGGAGTCGGTCGTGGCCTCGCCACCGGTGGCGTTGCTCCAGTGGTAATTAATTTCGGTGATAGCAATCGGTAACTCTCGTCCCGTTGTTTCCTCTATAATGGCCCGCAGACGAGGAATGATTTGCTCCCATTCGGCGCTGTTTTGGCGTAGTTGCTCAATGGAAGTGGTGCTGATGTTGTCCGTAGGGAAAGGGTAGCGGTGGACGGCCACAATGTCAACCAGATCGCCGTTGGCTTCCAAAAAAGAGCGCAGCCAATCTCGCCCCTGAGCGTCGCGGGGATCGGTGGCCGGGTTGCCCGTAAACTGGTGGGTATCCGGCCCCATGAGCAGAATATCGGCATCTACGGCCCGCATGGCGGCGGCAAATTGGGGCCACTCCTCATTGTAAGTCTCCGTATCGTAATCCCGGTAGAGGCTTGGCTCGTTGCCGATACTCCAATAGCGGACGTTATACCCCTGCTCGACATTCGTGTAGCGCACGAGTTCGGCGGCGGCTTCCGGTGTACCGCCATGCAGACGGACGCTTATACTCGGTTCGGCCCCCAATTGGCGGGCCAGGTCGATAAACTGGTCAATCTGGTAGGGTTGTAGATCATTACGATCCCCCCATTCACCACCGGGGAAGCGCAAAAAGGTAATGCCTGACGTTTGGGCTGCCTCCTGCACGTCCAGGGGCACCGTTAGCCAGGGGCCATAATTGGTGCCGTAGACATAAGGGCTGATCATTCCCTCACTGCGCGTCAGGTCCACATACAGCCCGCCTGGATGGGGTGTTGGTGGTGGAGTGGGCGTAGCAGCGGATTGTTCGGCGGTCGCACAGCTTATTAGCAGCAAAGTGGCAAGCAGGTAGGACGTACTGCGTAGTGCGTGTTGAGCCGCTTTACACAATACACAATACGCAATACGCAATACACCCTCAAAATCCGTGTTAATGGTTCGGCTCCGCTCACCACAAGCCCCTGTTAATCCGTGTCCTATTCTCATTTGTCTACGCCGGTGATGACCACGCCGCGCATAAAGACGCGCTGGGCCAGGAAGAAGATGACAACGGGTATAACCAGGGCCAGCATGGAGGTCGCTTGCAGCAGATGGCCCTGCGTACCGTAGATAAAGTTAAACTCCTGCACGCCCACCGAAATAGGATGCAGTTCCGGCTTGCCCAGCAGGTAAATGAGAGGGAGGAAGTAGTCGTTCCAGGCAAAGATAAAGTGGAAGATGGCCACGGCCGTTATAGCCGGCCACGCCTGGGGCAATATGATAGAAATCAGGATACGGAAAGGGCCGGCTCCGTCAATCATAGCCGCCTCATCCAGGTCGCGGGGAATGGTTAGGAAAAATTGGCGCAGCAAAAAGACGTTATAGGCGTTGGCAAAAAAGTGGGGCACAATGAGCGGCAGCCAGGTTCCCGTCCAGCCAATTCGTTCAAAAAGGGCATAGGTCGGTACCAGCGTCACCTGCTGCGGCAAGATAATTGTGCCGATGAGAACCATAAAGATGACGTTTTTGCCGGGAATGGGGAAGCGGGCGAAGCCGTAGGCGACGGCAATGCAGGAGAGCAGGGTGCCAATGGTACCCAGCACGGCAATAGCAAAGGTATTCCACAGCAGGCGGGGGAATTTGATCAGCCGCCAGGCAGTGCTGTAATTATCCCATTGGACATTAACTTCCCACACCGGGTCCAGGGTGCGCCAGCGCCCCTCCCAGGTGATAGGGCCGGCCGCAGGATTGGCCGGGTCGATAAACTGGCTGGCTTCACGACCGGGCTGCACCAGTGCCCATTGTTGCATGCCGTCGGCGGTGGGTACGTTGTAGACGGAATACGCTTGCCCTTCATACTGGAAAGCGGCTTCGGAGGAGGGGAGAATACGGCCGTTTTGAAT
>JAWOIM010000118.1:0-7429 GCA_046484685.1 Chloroflexota bacterium
CATCACGTTTCACGCATCACGTTTCACGCTTACAGCCATGCCTTCGGAAAATTCTTCATTACTTCGATATTGCCAAATTCCTGGCTTTGGCGGGCACCGTGCTGCTTGACCCAGGCAGCCATACGGGCCAGACCCTCATCCAGGCTGGCCAGCTTGCGCTCGCCAAAGACCTGCCGCACCTTGTCGTGGGACGAATAGGCGTGCATCACCTCGTTGCGAGCGGGCACGTAGGCAATATTGGCCTCCATGCCCATTGCCCGGGCAATAGCGGTGGCCAACTGGTTGATGCTGTACGGCCGATCGGCCCCAATGTTAAAAATCTGGTTGTAGGCCGCCGGGACCGTAATCGAATCGACCATGATGGGTGTCATATCGCCAATGTAGCTAAAGGCGCGGCTTTGTGTGCCATCACCAAAGATGGTCATCGGCTTGCCCTGCAAAAGCTGGTTCATGAAAATGCCCACCACATTGCGGTATTTGTCACCGATATTTTGTTTTTCGCCATACACATTGTGGGGGCGAAAAATAATGTAATCCAGGTCGAACATCTCTTTGCTCACCTTTAGCTCCTGCTCCACCGCCAGCTTGGCAATGCCATAGGGGTCTTCGGGATGGGGGGCCGTCTCTTCCGTCATGGGCAGTTCAGGGCTGGCCCCATAAACGGCAATAGAGGAGGTAAAGACAAAACATTTGACGCCATGATTCACAGCCGCGTTAATCAGGTTGACGCTGCCGATCAGGTTGTTGTGATAGTTGAAGCGCTTGATAAAGTGGCTCAACCCCTCAGCCGCATAGGCGGCCAGATGAAAGACATAATCAAACTGTTCTGCGGCAAAGAGGTTGTCTACCAATTCGACATCGTTGATGCTGCCCTGAACAAATGTCAGGCCAGCGACCAGGTTGTCTTCAAAGCCGCCGCTTAAGTCGTCAAGAACCACAACCTGATGGCCGCGTCGCTGTAATTCTTCGCTGACGTGGGCACCAATAAATCCGGCACCCCCGGTAACAAGAGTTTTTGTCATTATCAAATCCTTTCACTAAAAAATTGACGCGGAAGCGCAGAGGGTGTTGAGAGAAAATCCTATGCACCTTACGCGCCCCGTCGTTTCAGCAATACACTGAATACTAATTACCGTACGCG
The DNA here is from genome assembly GCA_046484685.1 of Chloroflexota bacterium. Classification (GTDB taxonomy): domain Bacteria; phylum Chloroflexota; class Anaerolineae; order Promineifilales; family Promineifilaceae; genus SLGK01. The sequence continues at coordinate 1,142 of JAWOIM010000118.1, forward strand.
AAGCGGTCGCGTAGCGACATTACCGATTATCGGCCTAGCAGCTTGCCGGAGAACCCCCGTTTTGTAGCCGAGGTATCCCTACCTCGCCTCCGGGGAACGCGGTAAGAAACCGCGGCTACAGCTACTTTTCCGACAGCCTGCTAGCCAAAGATGTAGCGATAATAGGGCCGAAGCGGCGACCAGGGGGCGTTGACCAGGGCCATTAGCAGTAAGGGCACGCCCAAACCAACGATGATAAGCAGCGGCTGCATGAGCAACTGGTAGGCCAATAACGCCGGCAGCAGATGATAGATGCCCCGGGCTGTAAATTCCAGCACCGGCATATGGGCCAGGTAGACGCCATAAGATTTACCGCCTATATCGCTCAATCCTTTGCTGAAGGGTAATGCAAATTTATCAAAGGCCAAAAAAGAAAAAATGAAGGCGATTGCATAAAAACTGTCGATAATGGTGTTGCGTGGATTGAGCCACTCCGCCTCAGAGTAACCCAAAATCAACTCCCATTCAACAACACCGACAATAAAGAGAATGATAACGGCCGTTAACATTCCCCACCTGATCCGGCCAATAAACTGCTGAAACGCTTTGGTATGAAAGCCAATCACAATCCCGGCCGTAAACCAGAAAAGATGGCCGGGAAAGAACCAGCTTGGCGTCAACCCCAGCAGCAGTGCAGGCAGAGAGAGGCCCAGGGTATCGAGGTAGATAATCGTCTGAATGGTGAGCTGGATAACGGCCGTTATGCCCAACAATAAACCGGGGCGGGCGCGGGCAGCCGGCACCAGCAGCAGCGACAGCAGATAAAGTTGACACAGCAGCGGCACATAATAATAAGCGGCCGTGGCACCACCCGTTGCCAGGCGCACCAGATAGCCATCCACGGCGTGCATCTCACCCTGTAAAAAATCGCCAAAAAAGATGAGTATCGACCACAGCAGGTAAGGAATCACCAGATACAAGAGGCGATTACCCACCATACGTGGGGCCACCGTTGTCTGCTTGCGCCCCGTTGTAACCGATACAAAAAAACCGGACACAAACAAAAAGGCCGGAATGCTAAACATGATCAACTGCTCAATTAGCCGCAGCACATAGTAGGTGGCGCTGCCCATCTGATCAAAATTAGGAACCTCGACCGGCAAATAGCGGTGGGTCCACCAAAACATGGCTACAAAACCCCAGGGAACTGCATGGTTTAACACGACCCCCAGGGTTGCCAGGCCGTTTAACAGTAAAAATCGTCTAATCAAAGGTATAGGGCGTAGTGCGTAGTGCGTAGCGGCTTTTTAATTACCCACCACACACTACGGACTATGTATAACCGCTTATTTGGCGGCTTGTTTTTGGCTGTCCAGGTAAGCTGACAGGCTGGCGATACTTTGGAAATTTTCGTAGACCACATCTTCTACCGGCACTTCAATCCCCATTTGCTCCTCAATATGGGCTACTAACTGTAAGATAGCCAGCGAGTTGAGAATGCCGGAATTGAGCAAATCGTCATCTTCTTTCAAGTCAGCATGTCGGCCACGCAAAAACTCTTCTTTGATATATTCCATTAACATTGTTTTTTGATCCATGATGATACACTCCTTTTTTATAGTACGTAATGGGCCGTGGGCAGCGGAATACAGCGTTTTGTGGGAGACCTGACAGGTTTGGGAAACCTGTCAGGTCTGCGCCCCACGATCTCTTGCTATACTCTGGGCACCGCTTGCCCCTACGCCAGGTTAACCAAAGGCATATTTATAATAGTGTCGCACTGGCGTTCGGTGAACCATAGCCATTAGCAACAAGGGAATGCCTAACCCCAATATAATTAAAAATGGTTGTAAGAACAATTGATAAGCCAATAAAGCTGGTGCCAGATGGTAGATAGCACGAGCTGCATATTCCATCACCGGGGAATGAACGATGTATATACCAAACGATTTCACGCCCAGGTCGCTAACCGTATTGCTGGCCGGCAGTGGGGACCGATGATACGCCAGAAAGGTAAGAATGAACAGAGCGGCATATACCGTGTCGAGCAAGGTTTCCCGATGATCCAGCCAGGGCTCTCCGGAAAGCCGCAGCATCAATTCCCATTCAAGAACACCAAGGGGAAGCAGAAGCAGAGTGGTGATAAGCAACGGCCGTTTCCAGCCCACAATCAACTGCTCTAACTCCTTCAGCCTGAAACCGGCCACAATACCCACGCTAAACCAGAAAATACGGGCCGCAAAAAACCATTTAGGCGTCAGGTCCACCAGGGGATCAAACGGCCCCACACTAAAATCCAACAGAGCCGGATAGTAAAGAAGCTGAACGGCCGTTTGTATGATGCCGGCTGCTACCAGCAGCAGCCAGGGCCGCTCCCGGGCCAGCGGCACCAGCAGCGGCGACAGCAGATAAAACTGGCAAAGCAAAATCACATAATAATAAGCCGGGTTGGCCCGCCCTGTGGCCAGAATAGCAAGATAATCGGACGGGCTGTAGGTAATGCCCTCGGCAGCCATCAACCCCAGCAGCAGCAGCGACCAGATCAGGTAAGGAATCAACAAATCCCGCAGGCGAATCCCGACCAAATTCCAGCCCACCGTTTTCTGCTTGCGCCCGGCCGTTATGGCAATAAAAACACCGGATACAAACAAGAACGCCGGGATACAAAAAACGATAAGCTGCTCCACCAAACGCAAGACATAATAGGCAGGTTGAGCCGAAGGATCATACAGTAGCAGCGCTTCCGGTGACAAATACCGATGTGCCCAAAAGTAAAGGGCCACAAAACCCCAGCCAGCCGAGTGAAAGAGAATGACACCCAAAATTGAGATGCCGTTTAGAAGAAGTAATCGTTTAAACATTTAAATAGTCGGTATTTAGTGATCGGTTATCCGCTATCAGTAATCGGTAATCAGTTTATTGATTACCGATAACCAATCAGACAGGAATTGCCGTTAGCTGCTCTTTGAACAAGTGGTTCTCGGCACTTTCTACTTTTTCAATAAAGCGGCGCATTTCATCCAGCACCGGCACCTCATCTCGCTCAAAAACCTCGCCTTGCAGTAGACGTAAGATTTGCAGACGGTATTTGTCGCTCTGGATAAAGTGGGTAAACAAAGGCAGCAGCTTATAGTAAAGCCGAATAAACTCATACCATATTTCCGTGCCGGATCGCAGCTTTGTTTCATAGGGCATTAGCATCGCCTGGCGGAAATCATTCTGCTCCACTGCCCGGCGAATAGATTCTGAAGCAAACTTGGCGCTATACAGGGCAATACTCACTCCGGAAGAAAAGATAGGGTCTACAAAGCGGGCTGCGTCCCCTACCAGCACATAGCCGTTCCCCACCAGTTTGTCCATGCTGTAACTGTAATCTCCCTCAGACTTGAACTCATTGACACGTCGGGCCGACTTCATGGCGCGAGCCAAATCGGGGTTACTGTTGACGTAATGGTTAAAATAAGCCTCTACATCCAGGCGAGCCTGCCGGAAAATACTGCGCTCGGCCACCACCCCCATCGAGGTAATCTTATCGGTGATAGGAATTTGCCAGGCCCAGCCCCGCTCAACCGGCAGAAAATAGATATGGATAAACTCTTCAGTGCCATGTTCGCTCTTGTCCACATCCTCATACCAGGCATGAACGGCATACTGGTCAAAAATAGGGTCATTTTTCTTCAAGCGTAGTTGGCGGCCTAACAAAGTACCGCGGCCGCTGGCGTCTACCACCATTTTACAGGGGATGTCCATCTCTTGATTAGCTACACGAATACGGACACCGCTGACAAACTCCTCCTCATCAAACAACACTTTGGTGACACTGACCCCTTGATGGACCCTGGTACCCAGCTTTTCGGCCTGCTTGAGCAGCAACAGGTCAAATTTTTGCCGGTCTACGTGATAGGTGTACCCTTGATCGATGCCTTCTTGAGGGAACTCGTCGAAGCGGATGGCTGCCTCCTGCCCACCGACGCTGGTATGCCAGGAAGCCCCATATTTATGAACAAACCCTTCCCGCTCCATCACCTCCAGGAAACCAATTTCATCAAAGATGCGGGTTGAAGAAGTAACCATGGACTCCCCCACATGGGGGCGGGGATGGTTCACCCCTTCAAAAATCATGTTCGGTATGCCGGCCTTTGATAAAAAACATCCCATGGCCGACCCGGCCGGACCGCCACCAATAATAACAACATCGTCCATCATTTTTGTATGCCTCCCATCTATAAATAACGTACCACACGGTTACCCGGCAGCGATCGCCTGGTCTCTCAATTCTCGCCGATTGATCTTTCCGGTTGAGGTTCGCGGAAAGTCGGTCATAATGGTAATTTTGACCGGCACTGCATACGACGGCAATCGGCCACTAAGATGATTGATCAACTCGGTTTCATTCAAGCTTACGTTTTCTCTGGGAATAACGGCCGCTTCGATCAAATTGCTGCCTTCACTGTCCGGGATGGGATAAACGGCCGTTTCCTGCACCCCCTCATGGGCCAGCATGGCCACCTCAATCTCATCCAACTCCACCCGATAGCCCCGTGTTTTAATCTGGCGGTCCTTACGCCCCAAATATTTCAAATTGCCGTCTGCCTGCTGCTGTACCAGATCACCGGTGCGGTAAAAGATGTCCTCAAACTGCTCGAAGGCCGGCCGGCGAAAAAAGCCCCGGTCGGTTAAATCGGGGCGTGCCCAATAGCCACGCATGACTAACGGTCCCCGAATCAACAGTTCACCTACCTCACCGGCCGCAACCGGCTCGTCATCGGCGTCTACGATGAGCGACTCCACATTGGCACAAGGAATACCAATCGGAATCGGCTCATCGTCATCGTCAGCAATAGGCAGCACGTTGTAATAAGTACAAACATTGGTTTCGGTGGGGCCATACAGGTTGCTGAATTGGGCGGTAGGCAGCCGCTTCACCAACTCCCGCAAATGTTTGGTAGGGAATGGCTCACCAGCAAACAACACCCAACGCAGCGAGGAGAAATCATAGGCTTCCATTTTGCCCCGCAGCATCAGTTGAATCAGAGCAAAGGGAACAGAATACCAGACCGTCAGCTTTTCGGTCTGGATGAGGCGAGACAGATTGGCCGGGAACATTTTCAGCGCGTCGGGAATAATAACGGTGGTGGCCCCTACTCTGGCCCCGGCAAAAAAGTCAAAGGTAGAGAGGTCAAAGTGGAGTGGGGCGTGGTTGCTCAGGCGGTCTTCGGCTCGCAGTCCATACGTTTCGGCCGCCCATTCGGCAAAGCTGAGGCCGCTGCGGTGGGTGTGCATAATCCCTTTGGGATCACCGGTAGAGCCGGAGGTGTACAGAATGTAGGCCAAATCTTGTTCGGTCAGGGAGAGATCGGGGGGCGTTTCAGACGGCCGTTCATTCACCTCATCCCACCCCATGCTGGTGACGGGAGCGGCCGTTTCTGTAACGCCAATCAGAGTCGTCAGGCCATTATCGGCCGTGGCCATCTCAGCGGCACCTTCTTGTTTATCTCGCCTGGTGACCAAACAGCGAATGCCACAGTTGCGAATGACAAACCCCAGCCGAGACGTCGGCGCAAAGGGGTCCAGGGGCACATAGGCTGCGCCGGCTTTCATAATACCGTATAAAGAAACGGCCGATTCCAGCCCCTTGTTCATATAAATGCCCACCCGGTCACCTCGACCTACACCCTGCTCGATCAGGGTACGGGCCAGGCTGTTCGAGCGCCGCTCCAGCGCCTCATAGCTCAGGCTCTCCTTACCACAGCGAATCGCCTCCTTTTCCGGCGTCCGCTGCGCTGTTTTGGTAATCGATTGGGTCAAAAGAAATACGGACATAAGATGCTCCTGAAGGATGAACTACAAAGTAGAAAGTAGAAAGTAAAAAGTGAAAAGTAGAAAGTAAGAACAATTACCACTTCTTACTTTTGACTTCTTACTTTTCACTTCTTACTGCTTAAAGCCCAAGTAACTGAGCAATGATATTACGTTGAATGTCGGATGTACCCGAATAGATGGTGCCGCCAATAGCGTCGCGCAGGTCTCGTTCTACCTCGAACTCGGTCATGTACCCATAACCACCCAGGGTAGCCACCGCATCCAGCCCGGACTGCACAAAGGCTTCGCTGAGATAGAGCTTGGCCATAGCTGCTTCCATACTGGCCGCTTTGCCCTGCTTTTTGAGCCAGGCCACTTTATAAAGCAGCAGCCGGGCCGTTTCCAGCCGCACCTTCATATCTACAATACGATTGGCCACCGACTGGAACTTGCTGATTGACTGGCCAAACTGTTTGCGCTCGCGGGCGTAACGGATGGATGCTTCGA
>JAWOIM010000276.1:0-7126 GCA_046484685.1 Chloroflexota bacterium
CGGTACGCAGATCAGAGACCGAGGGGACGTAGCCCAAAATAACGGGGGCACCGGGCCGGATCAGATTGCAGTAGACAAGGCCAGACAGTTCTTCGGCGTTGATTTGTACCAGTGTCCCGGCCAGGGCGGCCGGGCTGGTGGCCCCCGCCTGGGGCGCGGAGGAGAGGAAGACAGGCAGTCCCTGCCGCACAATTTCGGTGAGGACGGCCACCGTTTCGGCGGCGTAGCGCAGCGGGCTGACGGTCCAACTGGTGACGAAAGAGAGAAACGGCCGTTCCCGCAGCTTTTCCACACTGCCGGCAATCATGCTTCCCATTTCCACCACCTGCCGCACCGACTCAATGGTGAAGCAGTTGCCGGTGACGTGTTTGGTCGTGTTGGCCAGCGCCGCGTAATAGGTGTTGATGTCTAGCAGTTCATTAGACAAATCGCGGGCCACCACCGGGCGCAGATAAAAATGGATGTTGTCCAGAGCGTCCACCAGGCGGGCAATTTGGGCCACGTCGGCCAGGTTGGATTCACGCACCCGGCCGTTTAGATCCAGCACCTTCACAGCCGCGCCGCCGGTGCCCATATAAACTCGCCTGCCGCCCAAATTGAGGTTGTGGCGATCATCGTTACGGCCGTAGAGGGTAACGCTGTTAGCGGCCGTGGCCAGCGCCGCCTCCACCATGGAGGATGACAGATAGACTCGATTCTTAGCCGTATCCACGCGCGCCCCGCCGCCGGCAAAAATCGCCTGGCATTCCGGATCTTCCACGCCAATGCCTACCCGTTCCAGTACCGTTAGCGACGCCTGATGGATGCGCTCAACATCGACCGGACTGAGTGGCTTATACTGGCCTCCTTCTAATCCCGGCGCGATGACGGTAGTGGCCGCATTTTCTCGCTGTTCTCTTCGTTCTCGCCGTCGTTCCCTGCGTGACATAGATTGCCTCTGTTCGCTGAGTATTTTGGCCATGAAACGTGAAACGTGAAGCGTGATGAACGAAAGCCATCACGTTTCACGTTTCACGATCTTCTTCAACTGCTGTTGTGTTTCCACAGCCTGATTGAGATGGTTAATGTCGTGGTCTACCAACTGCTGCACCAGATAGCGCAGCGTGGTGGCCCCCCAATTGGCGTGTACGGCCGGTCGCTGCCACTGCTTCATCGAAAGCTCCTGCAAAAAAGCGACGGTGACCTCGCGGGCCGTGCCAAACTGGTGCAGCAGTTCGTCTAGGGTGGCCTTTTCATTGTATTGGGTTTCATCGGGATGGAGTGCGGGCAGGCTGGGGTTCCCCTCATGGACGACGGTATAGAGCCGCTGCCGGTAGCGCGCCTCAATATCAATCAGATGGCAGAGGATTTCGGCAATCGACCAGTTATCGGGGTCGGGTCGCTGGTGGACCAGGTTGGCGGGCAGGCTTTGCACCATCAGCCGCAAGTCATTGGGCGTGGAGGCTAAGGCTTGTAACAGAACAATTCGTTTACTCATAAGTTGGACCTTTAGACTTGCGAGGTTTACAAAACCTCGCAGGTCTGGCAAATTATTATAAGGGGCTGCTCTGAATGAGACAGATATAGTGCATACGATAACCAGACAGCGATGTTGTGCAAGTCGTACAGTGGAAAGGATTAGCAGGATTTACGGATCAAATCTGTAAATCCTGCCAATCCGTGTCCTACCCCTGCTGCAAACGATAACTTTTAACCGCCGCGTGCAGATTGAGCCGCTGCCAGGGGTCGCGCAGGTCGATCTGGGTCAGCTTCTCAATCCGCTGCAGTCGGTGCAACAGCGTGTTGCGGTGAATGTAAAGGGATTCGGCCGTATCTACCAGCGAGCCGCCATGATCCAGGTAGGCTTCCAGTGTATTAACCAGGTCGATGGAGCGCTGCGCGTCGTACTCAACCAAAATCTGGATAAACTCCAGGTAGGCGTTGCCCTCACGCACCTCGGGCGGAAGCTGGTGGAGCCAGTAGAGCAGCCCTAAATCGGTAAAGGCCAGGACGCCTTCTTGCTGCTTGAGCCGGTGGGCAATAGCCATCACTTCTTGGGCTTCTTCATAGCTTTGGCGTACTCCATTACGTCCGTTTCGGGCTGAATGGACCTTGCCCACCCCCAGCAACAGCGGCAAAGCGGGGTGACCTAATTGAGTGACCAACGCCTGGGCCACCTGCTTGCCTCTCTGATGGCTGTCACTTTCAATAATGAGAACCAGCATACTGTCCCGCCGCACCAGCAGGGCAAACTCCTCATGACGGCGCAGCCAATCTTCAATCTCATGAAAGAGCCTCTGGCTGCTGCCGCCGGCCTGGGGAAAGCCCTTAATCAGAAGCACCTGGTGGGGCTGCTGCGGCCGGTATTGCAGACGGCGGGCTTGTTCGGAGAAAACGGCCGACTCCTCCACCCCCTGGCGCAGCAATTGGGTTAAAAAGTCCCCCCGCATCGCCTCTTCTGTCTCGCGCAAGGTTTGCTCATGAAAAAGGATGAGGGCGGCTACCGTAGCCGCATGGCCAATGGCCAATTCATCCAGGTCAGTTAGGGGTGAGTCGCCGGCAATGATCCAGATATAGCCATGAATTTCCCGATTAACGATAATGGGGGCTACAAAGCGCTCCATCTCCATGCCCAGATCGGCCATAGGGGCCACGCGCAGCGGCCCCATTTTTTCTAGCAGCCGGTCATAAATTCCTTTATCCAGCAGCCGTTGGGCTACTTCAGGCGTGGTGCGGCTGTGGCTAATGCTGCGGCGACGGGCTTCGTCAACACGGCCGTGTTGGGCCGCTGCCAGCACGCGAAAAGCCGTATCTTCAATTGTAATGGAGCGAGCCAGCAGCCCGGCCAGGGTCTCGGCCAGTTGGTCTAAATTTCCGCCCTGGAGAACCAGTTGGGTAAGCTGTTCATGGATGTGAGTTGCCTGTTGCAGCAAACCATATTGATGATTGACAATTTCTTCCAGCAGGGCTTCGGTGACATCAATAAAGAGGAGGTCGCGCGGGGCTTCAATAAGTGGAAACCCGGCTGCGTCGGCTGCCTGGCGGATGGCAGCCGGCGTCTCCTCAAAATAATAACCTACGGAGAGAATCATGCCGGCAAAACCTTGTGCCACCAGAGTGGGGATCAGGCTGGCCTGGCGTTCGGCCGAATCACGCAGCCCATACCCGGCCGTTAGCAGCAGCACGCCGCGCCTGGCCCATTCATACTGGGCGTCGGGAATATCCACGATGTGGACCCAGGTAATCTCGTTATCCAGCCCGGCCTGGCCGGCCACCAGGCGGGCCGTGGCCAGCACCGGCATCTTTAAGGCCTTATGAATGGTTAGTGTGGCTGTTCGTTGACTCATTGATTTATCCGCTAGATTGACCCATCTGAAATGGTCAGGGTTGACATTGCTGTCAACTTAAGACCTGACAGGTTTTCCGAATAGCTATTGTCAGTCAATAGCGCTTGCCCAAACCTGTCAGGTCTGTACTTTAAGTTGACACGTATGGTCAGGGTTGGCAATGCTGTCAACTTAAGACCTGACAGGTTTTCCCAATAGCTATTGTCAGTCAAGAGCGCTTGCCCAAACCTGTCAGGTCTGTACTTTAAGTTGACACGTATGGTCAGGGTTGGCATTGTAGCCAGTTTGTTATGGCAGGGCAAAATAGTTTATGAGTCGTCAGCGTGTGGACAATTAAAGGGAATGTGAATAGACTACGGTGCATGAAAATTCGAGAGTCAGAAATGAGCCATAAACGGCCACAAGGACATAAGGAGCAAGCCGCGGTTACGGCCGTTTCTTCCCCACCAAACCGGGCGCGACGGCTGTTAACCTCACGCTGGACGCTGCTGCTGTCGCTGCCTCTGCTGCTGTTGGGCTGGCATGGGCTGGTGGTGTGGGCCGACTACCCGCCCTTTATCCTGCCCGGTCCGCAGGCGGTGTGGGATCAATTGTGGGTGGTGGTGGCAGACGGCCGTTTACTTCGTCACAGCCTCATCACCGTCAGCCAGGTGATACCCGGTCTGCTGATCGGTCTGGCTATTGCTACGCCGTTGGGTTACCTGCTGGCCAAATCCCCCCTGGCCGAACGGCTCATTTCCCCTTACCTGATCGCGTCCCAGGCTATTCCTATTATTGCCGTGGCCCCGCTGCTTTCTATCTGGGTACGCTCCACCTACTGGTCGCGGGTCATGGTGGCCGTTATTGTTGTCTTTTTTCCCATTTTGATTAACATCATTGCCGGTCTGCGGGCCGTACCGGCCGAACTGTATGAATTGATGCACTCCCTGCGGGCCACACGCGGCCAGATTTTTCGCCAATTAGAGCTGCCTGCTGCTTTGCCTATCCTATTGGCCGGAATTAAAGTAGGGGCTACCCTCTCCGTCATTGGTACGTTGGTTGGCGAATTTGTCCAGCCCCGCAGTGCCGGTCTGGGTTTTTTGCTCTTGACCGCCCGCTACCAGTTCAAAACAGACCTGGTTTTTGTGGTCCTTTTTACCCTGGCTATCATTGCTTTGGGCCTGTATGGTCTGATTGCCCTGCTTGAGCGGTATTTGCTGCGCTGGCAGGAGAAGCAGTAAACAGTAATGTCGCTGCGCGACCGCTTCGCGTACAGTAAAAAGTAAAAAGTAAACAGTAAATAGTAGTCAGTGTGCAGTAGTAAACAGTTGGAGCATAGTATACTTCCCGTTTTTAGGCGGGGAATTGATTCTCAGACGACGTAAGGAACAAGAATGATTAAACTAAAACAGTTGCCCTTTCTCCTCTTATTATTGCTTGTCGGCTGTGCCGGAGGCGCAGAGCCAACGGCCGAATTGACCCATGTAAGGCTGCCGATGGGATTTATCCCTGACCCCCAGTACGCACCCTTTTATGTGGCCGTAGACAAAGGTTATTATGCCGAGGCCGGCTTTAGCCTGGAGTTCGACTACAGCTTCGAAACGGATGGCGTAGCCCTGGTCGGTGCCGGCCAACTTCCTTTTGCTGTTGTTAGTGGTGAGCAAGTGCTGCTGGCTCGTGCTCAGGGTCTACCCGTTGTTTACGTCATGGAATGGTTTGCTCGTTTTCCTATTGCTGTCGTCAGTAAGGCCGAGGCGGGAATTGTGGAGCCGCCCGATCTGGTGGGACGTAATGTCGGGCTGCCCGGCTTTTTTGGGGCCAGCTATGTGGGCTATGTGGGGCTGCTGTCGGCCAATGATCTGTCCCAGGCCGATGTAGATGCCAACGAGATTGGCTTCAATCAGATTGAATCGCTGTTGAGCAATCAGTCAGAAGCGGTGGTCGTTTATGCCAACAATGAGCCGGTGCAGTTACAGGCCCAGGGTATTGATGTCAACATTATTTATGTAGCCGACTTCATCGACATGGTGGCCAACGGCATTATTACCAATGAGATGACTATGGCTGAGGATCCGGAGATGGTGCAGCGTTTTGTAACGGCTACGCTGCGCGGTTTGCAAGATACACTGGCCGATCCGGCCGAAGCGTATGAAATTAGCCAGAAGTTTGTCGAAGGGCTGGGGGATGAGCGCCTGAACGTGCTGCAAGCCACCCTGCCCATGTGGCAGGCAGAGCCGTTGGGTTTGTCTGACCCGGCAGCCTGGGAAAACACGCAGCGCGTCTTGCTGGAAATGGGCTTTTTAGACGCACCGCTGGCCGACCTCGATGCAGCGTTTACCAACCAATTTGTTGAAGAATAGTGCGTAGTACGTAGGGCGTAGAAAGCCTGTTACGCACTACCCACCACACACCACGCACCCTATGACCTTACTACAAGTCGATCAAGTAGCTTACAGCTTTGGTAATTTACCGGTTTTGGCCGATGTGTCGTTAACGTTGGTGGAAGGGGCGTTTGTAGCGTTGGTAGGACCATCGGGCGTTGGTAAATCGACGCTGCTGCGGCTTTTGATGGGCACATTGCGGCCCACAGCCGGCCAGGTACGCATGCACGGTGTTTCCCCTCACGAAACGGCCGAACCCATCGGCGTCGTTTTTCAGCGAGACAACTTGATGCCCTGGCGCACCGCTTACGAGAATGTACGGCTGCCGCTGGAGTTGAAGGGAGAAAACGGCCGTTTGGCCAACGATCGGGTCATGGCTATGCTGGAACTGGTCGGTCTCAGGGGCTACGAAGCCCATTATCCGTCTCAACTCTCCGGCGGTATGGCCCAGCGGGTGGCTATCGCCCGCGCCCTGGTCCACCAGCCCGCCCTGCTGCTGCTCGATGAACCATTTGGCGCCCTCGATGCCCTGACTCGTGAGCGCATGGGCCAGGAACTGCTGCGTATCTGGCAGGCAATGCCGGTGACCGTTTTCATGGTGACCCACAGCATTGGCGAGGCAGTTTTATTGGCCGATGAGGTGCTGGTGATGGGCACAACCCCAGCCGACCCGACGGCCCCGGCGACATTAACCCATCGTTTGCCTATTGATTTGCCGCGTCCCCGCCGGCTAGAAATGCAGTTTAGCGATACTTTTCGTGATTATGTGTTACGTATAAGGGCCTCTTTGACCTAATTTGTGCTTTACGGCCGATAAGTTGCCTCGTTCGCTGCCACAACGTATCATTGACCATACCGCTTTTAAGCGTGACTATATGGGTAGTCTCCTGGCATTCTCTACACAGACCGAGCTCCAGGCCTACTACCTTCTGAATACAGGGATAAATCTTATGCAAAAGAATGTTATTCATGTGCAAAAATGGCCCTATGCCCATGAACCACATGAAGCTGATTTGCGGCGAGAGCTAGAGGCCGAGGGGTTAGAACCGTTTCTTTGGGAAAATGAGCCGTTGGCTGTTTATGAGGCCACCTCGTTTGACCATAATCGGATTTTATATGTATTACGGGGTACAATTATTTTTGGGTTTCCCATTGAAAGTGAGCCCACTGTTTTGCGCGTTGGTGACCGCCTCCACATTCCGGCCGGCGTGCCCCATAATGCCGCTGTAGGTGCCGACGGGATTGTATGCCTGGAGGCGCACCGCCGGTGAACGGTGATCGGTAAACGGTAAACGGTAAACGGTGTGCGGATAACGGATAACGGATAACGGGTTACGGATAACCGATAACGGATAACCAATTACCGTCACGAGGAGTTGATATGTTTAATGCCTTACCCGCCACGGCCTCGGAATTTGCCGACTGGTCATGGGAACAAAT
>JAWOIM010000316.1:0-6428 GCA_046484685.1 Chloroflexota bacterium
CATCTGCCAGAGAAATTTCCATTTTCCACTCCCACGAAAATAGACCATGGACGACGGCCCCTGATTAAATCAGGGGTAGACAATGAATTTTCATTCATTACTTACTTGTCCATCAGGCCCAACCGGTCGAGAATAAAGGCAAACTCGAAGGCAATGTCTTTCAGGTAATCGTAGCGGCCGGAGGCGCTAAAATGGCCGGCCCCCATATGGGTTTTGAGCAGCAGCCAGTTATCGTCAGTTTTGACGGTACGTAGTTTGGCCGTCCATTTGGCCGGTTCCCAATATTGTACACGAGGGTCATTGAGACCGGCCGTTATCAACATATGGGGGTACGCCTGGGCCGTGGTGTTGTCATAGGGGGAATAGGAGAGCATATACTCATAAAACGCTTTCTCGTTGGGATTGCCCCACTCTTCAAACTCGATGGCGCTGAGAGGCAGCGACTCATCCAGGATAGTCGTCACGACATCCACAAAGGGGACGCCGGCCACCACCGCCCGAAACAGGTCAGGGCGCATGGTAACCACGGCCCCCATCAGCAAGCCGCCGGCACTACGCCCCATGATGGCCAACTGCTGTGGACTGGTGATATCGTGGGCAATCAGATGCTCAGCGCAGGCGATGAAGTCGGTGAAGGTGTTACGCTTGTGGAGGAATTTGCCCTGATCATACCAGTGGCGGCCCATTTCCTGACCACCCCGTATATGGGCAAGGGCGAAAATGAGGCCCCGGTCAACCAGGCTGAGCCGGTCGCTGTTAAAGACAGGCGGCATACTGGCCCCATAAGAGCCATAGCCGTAGAGCAGGCAAGGATGGGGGCCGTCAGTCAGGTCGAGATCGGCCCGGTGGAAGAGGGAGATGGGAATCTGGGTGCCGTCGGCGGCGGTGGCGAAAAGTCGCCGGCTGCGGTAGTGGGCGGGGTCGTAGTCGCCCAGCACCGGTTTTTGTTTAATGAGGGTTCGTTGGCGGGTGTCCATCCGGTAGTCATAGACGGAATCGGCCGTTGTCATCGACGTATAGGTAAAACGCAGGCTGTCGCTGTTAAATTCAGGATTAGGGGCAGAGCGCAGGCCATAGACCGGTTCAGGGAAGTCGATATGGTGGGGATCACCCTGGTCGAAGGGGTGGATGGTGATGGTTTGTAAGCCGTTGGTACGGCCGTGTACCACCAGATGCCGGGCAAACAAATCGATATCTTCCAGCAGGAAGTCGGGGCGATGGGGCAGATATTCTTGCCAGCGGCGCTCATCCGGCTGGGCCACAGGGACGGTCATCAGCTTATAGTTGGTGGCCCCGTCCCGGTTGGTGCGCATGTAAAACAGGCCGTCTCGATGGGCCACCGTATAACGATGACCGCTGCGCCGGGGGGCAATCGACCTAAAATCGCCGCCGGGCCGGTTGGCATCTAAAAAGTAATTTTCGCTGGTTTCAATGCTGCCCACATACATAATTAAGTATTGGCGGTCCCTGGTTTTGCTGATGTAGATGCTGTAGCGGTCATCCGTTTCATGGTAAATTTCTACATCCTGTTCAACGGCCGTTCCCAACGTATGGCGCAGCAATTTATAACTGCGCCAGGTGGCATCATTTTTTGTATAGAAAAGGGTCTGGTTGTCATTGGCCCAAACCAGGCTGTAAGCAGTATCTTCAATCTGGTCGGGCAATAAACGGCCGTTTTCCAAATCTTTTACAAACAGCGTTAACCGCTCCCCGCCGGTTGTGTCCAGCGAGTAGGCCAGCAGCTTGTGGTTCGGGCTGACCGCAAAAACGCCCAGTTTTAGATACTCATACTCAACGGCAATCTCGTTCAGGTCCAGCAGCACCTCTTCCTCGGCCTCCAGGCTGCCCCGCTGGCGACAGTAGATGTCATATTGCAGCCCCTCAACAGTGCGACTGTAATAGTAATAATCCCCATGTCTGTAAGGCGCGGTGCGATCGGTTTCCTGAATACGGCCGATCATCTCCCGGTATAGCTGTTCTTGCAGCGTTTCGGTATGGGCCATCATCGCCTGGGTATAGGCGTTCTCACCTTCCAGATAGGCAATCACGTCGGGATTGTCCCGCTCGCGCAGCCAAAAATAGTTGTCTACACGGGTGTGGCCGTGCAGCGTCAGTTCAAAGGGTTTACTAGAAGCTTGGGGAGGAATCAACATAATTGTGTAAAACCTGTTGCATAGTGCGTAGTACGTAGAGTGCTATTATCCACTTTACTTCATACTGAACACCGAATACTGTACGCAAAGCGGTCGCGCAGCGACATTACTGAACACTGTTTACTGTTTACCGATTACTGTTTACCGAACACTGCCTACTGCTCACGCAGCACCTCTTGTGCCAAAGCTTGCATCGCTTCCTGTTCCTCAACGCCCAGGTCGGTGGTTTGCCAATAAATGTCCAGCAGTTCCAGGGGTGACATCGTTTCCACGGCGGCCGTATCCCCCAGCCTGGCTCGTTTATCATCCTGACGCAGCTTTTGCAGTTGAATGCTAAACGCTGCTTCAAAATGGTCCAGAATGAAACGTTCATCCAACAATGGTTCCCAATCGCGCGGATAGCGCAGTTGGACGCGACAAATGGCCTCTTTGACCTCGGCCGGCGGCGGCAGTTGGCGTTCGATGTCGGCCATAAAGGTATCGGCGTGGCGCGTTTCCAGCTTCAGGTCGATAAAGCGGCGTGTTTCCAGAGGCACAAATTCCCATTCGGTCTGGCCACGGCCGACCTGGGCCAGAACGTAGCCTTTGCGCTCTTTAACTTCACCAAAGTCGATGCGCTCAATGGAGCCGGGATAAATGATGGGCGGATGACTGCCCTGGGCGTGGAGCGCCTGCTGTTTGTGAATATGACCCAGGGCCACATAGTCGAGGCGACGGTCGTTGACCAGGCCGCCACCCAACACCAGTTCGTGGCCCAACATGACGGTTCGTTCGCTGCCAAAAACAGCTCCCTGAACGCTGGCGTGGGCAGTGAGGATGAGGGGAAGGTCGGGATCGGCCGTTTCCACCAACTGCTGTACCATTTGTGTTACCCGGTCTTCAATCTCGGTCAGCACCTCATCCAGCTTTTTACCGGCCGTTTCCTCGCGGGTCATTAACTGGCTGCGCGACACCCAGGGCACGGTAATGACCTGCACCGGCAAACCCAACTCCTGCGGCCCCAGGCGGGCAATGCGGTCGGCGACGTGGATGTGGGGCACGTGCAGCGTGTTAAACTCTTGCAGGGTATGGGCACGGCCCGAAGCGGGCGATACGTCATGGTTGCCCACCAGCAGCACGGTAGGAATGCCGGCTTGAGACAGGCGCATGATGCGTTTGCCCCACTCTCGCTGAAAGGTAGGGTGGGGATTGCGGTCTTTGTAGGCATCCCCGGCAAAAATGACCAGGTCAACCTGGTCGTCGATGGCCCGGCCTACAATTTGATCCAACGAACGCAGAAAATCCATGACGCGGACGGGGAGAGCGGTGTCCGGATCGAAACGGCCGTAATTGGCAATATCAATATGGGCGTCGGCAAAATGAAGTAGACGGATTGGTTTCATTGAGAATCTATCTTAACTCGTAACCACCAACGCTCACTGGAGAAACCGGGTTTTTAGCATGTGCTCATTATTGGCATACCAGAGAAAAACCCGGTTTCTGGCTTAGTAGTTACCTTAACTCTAATCGGTAATGGACATTGGGGTCGGGCAAGCCTACCGGCAGCACCCGCTGTACCACCACATAGTGTCGCCCCGGGCTCAGGTTACGTACAATCTGCTCATTTTGCCCGGCCAGGTTGCGGCTTTCGGCCAGCAGCGACTTGTTGTTATTGTATAAAAATAAATCATAATCATGGTTGGACGGAATATTGGTCAAATCAAGGGTCACAACGCGCTGTGCTGCCAGATCAAAATAAAAAACGTCAAAGAAATCCAGCGAGGTGGCAAAATTTTGAAAGATGGGCTGATTAAAGGGTAAAAACTGGGCCAGGGCAAAGGTGTTATTGATAAGGGCCGGATCTCCACCGGCTGCCCCTTTCACATAAGGAAAATATAATTGGCGGGGTGCTATGTAAAGTCGTTCGACTAAAGACAAGGCACCACTTTCCCCATTCTCCACGACCATGTTGCCCCCCGCCACCCACAGATCGTTGCCCACAAACCCACCACGGGGCCAGGTACGGGCCGGGGAACTGTCTGTGCCCCCTAAATCGGCTCTGGCCCCCAACACCGTCCAGCGGTTGGTGGCCGGATCGTACACCTCTACTTCAGGCACAGCAATAAAGTTGTCACCAGAAACCGATGTGCCGCCAAAAACATACCATTTGCCGTTAGGTCCTACAGCACTGCCGGCTCCATAGCGAGCAACATTTAAGGAAGCGATAGGAAGCCAACTGTTGTTAAGGGGATTGTAACATTCGGCACTTGGCTCTAAAACCAGATTCTCATCCTCATCCACGTGAATGCCGCCGGCCACACAGGCCCGTCCCCCCACCCAGGCAGCGGTATGGGAATAACGGGAGGTGTTCATATCGGCTCGTTGTGTCCAACTGCTGCTGTTGGTATCGTAGAAAAAAGTATAGCCAACGGAATTCATCCGGGTATTGGCATCGGTAGTGCCACCCAGCAGATAATATCCATTACCGCTGGCGGCCGTAGCCGCAAAGCCAACCGGGTTACCATCATCCGACCAGGCAGCCCAATTGACCGCAGCCAACTCTAGCCATTGATTTTGGTTAAGGTCTAAAGCCCAATGCTGGCCGGCAAAGGTGGGGCCACCGTCGTCGCCAGCCGGGATATGGATACGGCCGTTTACAAAAGACCCGCTGCTGTTAAACTGGCCAATGCGCGTGCCGCCACCGGTCGGCATAGTGGCCAACTGCCCCCATTGACCACTGGGGGTATGATACCGGTCCACCCGATTAGACGCCTGGTACGGACTATCATCGCCGCTAAATGAGGAAAAGCCGGCGATGACGTACAGATAAGGACCAACCGTTAACCCCACATGGCGCGTACGCGCCAGAGGGATATTGGATAACTGTCCCCATTCTGACTCAGTCGGATCCAACACCAGTGACATTTCCAAATTGGGTGGCTGGGGGGCACTGGCTTGCCAATCGGCCACCTCAATATAATAGGTTGTATTGCGGCGTACGTTTAGAGTTGCTCTTGAAGAAAGCATATTGTGGTCGTCGTTGCAGGCCAGCTTTTGCAGTTGGCCACAGGTTCCCGTATAAACGGCTAAAACCGTATCATAGTTGCTGCCGAAGGTGTTGATGGTTATCTGCCCGTTGCGCGGCACAGTAAAGCGATACCAGGCAGTACGATAACCACGTGGGTCCGGCGGATTGCCCCACATACAGCTTAAAACCGGGTCATCGGGGACTTGGGTCAGGCCGCTAACAGAGGTGTTGACTCCTGTACCCGTGCCCTCGGGTGGAAAGCTCAACTCGGCGGCCGTACCACAACTGTTACCGGCGGTGGCAAAGATAATGGTGTCACTGTCCTGGTAAAAAATATCGGCCGGGTCAATCGGTTCCAGTTCAACGGGCATGGTGAGGGGGGATGGTGCGGTAATGTAACGCGGGGGTGGTTCGGGCAAAATGATAGGGGAAGAGGGGGGATCGGCCGTAACGGCTTGCACTGAGCTGGTCGAAGTGGCCATGGCCGATACAATCAGCAGCACGGCTCCCACCAACATCAGTACCAATATGAGCAAACGTCGCGGCATAAACATATCTATCATGGTGCTGATTGTACAGAGTGTGGGGCAAATTGGCTAATTCACTAAAAAAGGTAGAGGGAAGAAGGCAGAAGGTAGAAGGATGAGGCCAATGCAATTGTTTGTGGCTCATGGTAAAATAAAGGACATGGCGCAAATATTGCGTATGGTGCAAATATTACGTGCAAATATTGCGTGCAAATATTGTAGGACAATTTGTTTGTTGTTTAAGAAAATAATCGGGGTAGGGGCAACCCTTGTGGTTGCCCTCGCTTGGGCAGGCACAAGGCCTGCCCCTACTAAATTGTCTGGCAGTGGAGGCAAGAATGGACATGACGCCTGTCAAAAGCAGAGAATACCAGCCTGGCGAACCGATATTGGAGCTAATCGATTATTTTCCCGAGCAGGGGACATGGAGCGAAGTCGCCTATTTGGCCCTAGAAACCAGCCGCTTTGTTGAGTTTGAACAGGGAAATTTGGAGTTTTTGCCTATGCCTACCCGTGCCCACCAATTAATTGTTCTCTATCTCTACCGTCTGTTGTGGCAGTTTGTAGAAGCCCACGACCTGGGTCAAGTGTTGACCGCCCCCATGCCGGTTAAATTGTGGTCTGATAAATACCGTGAGCCGGACCTCATTTTCCTGGCCAAAACCGAATCAGAACGCTTTGCTGATCGCTATCCCCAGGGGGCCGATCTGGTGATGGAGGTGGTCAGCGGCAGCGGTATCG
>JAWOIM010000360.1:0-12036 GCA_046484685.1 Chloroflexota bacterium
GGCAGGCCAGCCCCAATGGGGTTTTTACGCCTAACTGGCTGGCTCTGGCAGCAACCGTCGTATAAAAACGATTGTCGAAAACTTCGTCTTGGGCCTGGCTCATTTCCGGTTCAGCAGCGGCAGCCAGCAGCAGTTGTTTGAAGCGGGCGTCGTGGCGCAGTGTTTCTTCTTTGCGCTGGACGCGACCGGCATATTCTTGTTGCAAGGCCTGACTGGTGGCCGAATTGCTGCGGGGGAAGTAGGCATTGAGCACGCGCTCCAGGTTGCCCGATTGCAGCGTTGCCTGGTGTTTGCCGTAGCTGACGATGCCGGCATCTACGTTTTGGTAGGCGTCAACCCGGCCGTCGGGCGTACCGGATTCAAATATGTTGGTAATGGCAAAGATGGCCGAGCGCCAGTTGTCGGGGGTGAAATCGGCCGTTTCGCCGGCCGTTTCGGCGGCTTTGGTTTCTTTGACAACGGCCCGCAGCCAGCGCACCGGCCCAAAGCGCTGGCCGTCCGGGGCCTGCAACTGCCAGTTGGTGGCATGGGTGGCGGCGGTAGCGGGGGCTGTAAAGGTGATGGTTAGCTGGACGGTTGCCCCCGGCGGCACGGTGTCCGGTGCGCCCAGGTCGGTAAGGGCAAAGGCCATCTGGGTGCCCATGGGCGAGCGGGGGTTAGCGGCCGTTTCCGGGTGGGGAGTCAGGGTGTAGGTGAAGCGATAACGGCCGTCCCAGGTCGTTGTGCCCATATTGGTGTAGCCCCAGGTGGCCTGAAAGGTTGTCCCCGGCGCTACGTCGTCTAAATTGATGGCCGGCGTAAAACCGGCCGCTTCTGCATGGTCAAAACCAGTTTGTGTACTCATGTTACCCTCCTACGAAAATAGACCATGGACGACGGACGATAGACGATGAATTTTCATTCATTCCTTCGACTTTGCTCAGGACGAGCTATGGTATGCTGCGCCCATGTTGTCTCCTTTGTAAATCGGGCATCCCTGCCCGATGCCCGGACATCCCTGTCCGAGCTACAATTTTTGGATTATGTTGTTATACAACTTGAATTGTCACGCCTGCCGGTACGTTGACTTCGACGATGCCGGTCTGAGAACTGACGCCCTCGCTAATTTGCAGGCCGGGCGGGAGCTGGATAATGATAGTCTGTTCGCCTGGCGGGGGTGGGTCGTCGGGCGGGGGTAGGGGTTTATCGGCCGTTTCCGCTGTCAGTTTAATCCCGTCAAAGAAAAAGTCTTTAGGCTTGGCCCACTTGCTCTTCACCCGAATGACGATTTCGGCCGTGCCAGACGCGGGCACGTCAAAGCGAACAACATGCTCGTACCATTTCCGGTCGCCCATAGTGGAACCATTTACCCAACCACCTTCGCCATTTACCCAAACGCCTGATTCCGCACCGTAGGCATCTGTCTCACCGTGGAGATGCACCTGGATAGGCGCCGTCAGGATAGCCTGGCTGCCAGGCTGTAACCCGGTCACCGTTTGTGACAGGGTTGCCCCAAAAGAGGCATTGGCGCTGAAGATTTTGTAGGTGGTATCGCCGTCCAGGATAAGGGCATTGGGCTGCCCCAACTGCTCATGAGGCGGCAGTTGCGTACTCAATTTATGCACACATTCCGGGATGCCGGTTGCCTGCGAATTGGGATCGTCGTACAGGGGCGTGCCGGGGGCCAGCCAGACCATTTGCCAGCTATGGGGCCGCTGGTTGCGTAAAAAGTTTGCTTCCGGCAATGGGTCTAATGTTTCCCATTCCTCCATAAAATTGCCGTTGCGTAACATGATGTTTCCTCCTTAAGTGAACGCGCTGATTGGTTTACAATAATATGACGAGCCAGGCTTCGCTTTGGCCTTGTTAGTGAAACATTGCTGCGGAATGCAAATTGACCATAAACCCTCCTCGTAAATAGGACAGAGGACGAAAGACCGAAGACGGAAGCGCGCTATCCGTCATCCGTCGTCGGTCGTCCGTCATTTTCTATCGTGGTGTGCTGCGCCCATGTTGAACTCCTGAATCCATATGCTGGTTATAAATGGTAGATAAGCGCCGACTTGATGGTGTGGCGCAGGTTGTCTTCGTGTGAATGGGACGGATGGGGATTGCCATATTTGGCCATCAGCGACCGGGGCTGCATTTGGGTTGGCGGCTTGAGCGGGTCCAGCATCAGGTAGTCGCTGCCGTCGGGGGTGCGCTGAACCAGAATGACCCAATGCTGCTCGCTGTCGCTGTTGTAACCGCCGTTGTTGGGATTGGTGTCCACCTGCGCCAGGACAATGTTGCCGGCCGCAAGGTGGCGATCAATCCGCTGAATCGGGTTCTCCGTAGGTGGTTGGGCGAAACGAACCCCATTGTTGGGCAAAGAGGCCATGTTGTCGCTGCGCCGCAGATTGCCGATCAGTCTCGGCGCGTTGAACTGGATGACCGAACCGTCGATAGCCTGAGAGCCGATAGCGATGGCCCGCCGGTTCATCTCTCTGGGCGTGAGGCGCGTCCCGGCGGCGGAGAGGGCCATGGCCATACAGGTCATCAGGCAGCCCCAGGAGCCGATGGTGGCCGGGCCGGTTCCTACCTGGTCGTTGGCCCAGGCCGGGTCTCGCTGCGAGTACCAGATGCCGGGATCGTTGAGCAGGCGGGCCAGCAGGGTGTCGCGGCCCGGTTCAGGCGTGGCGCTGACGGCCGGGATAGAGACCATGATGGCCCACAGCGGATCGCCGAAGTTGAGGCCGCGATCATCCTGCATACGCCACAGGGTGCGGTAGGTGGTAGGCTGGCCGCTGCGGGCGGCCGGGGCGGTCATGGGCACGCTCAGCGTCACTTCTTCGCCCGGTCGGGCCGGGGGCACAATGTGGCTGACGTTGCCCCGCGCCATTTGTAAATCTCCCTCCACATAGACCAGGCGGAAGCTGTCGCCCCAGTGGCGGCTGCCGCTGTTGCGCACGCGCCACTGTTTGTCAAAGCCAGTGCCGGCCACCAGGCGGGTGTTGTCGGGAATGGTCTGGTCGGCCACAAAAGCCATATCGGCCGCCCGTGCCCCGCTGCCGGCCGTAGGCGCAGGCACGACGGTAATGTCCTGGTAGAGGAAGCCGATTCGTTTCTCCTGGGGGTCACGTAGTTCCCACTGGCTGCGATAGGTGCGGCCGGACTGGCCGGGCGCGGTCAGGTCGAGGCTGATAACGGCCGTTTGCTCCGGCGGTAGTTTGCTGAAATTGGCTATCTCGGTTAATTTGTGGCGCGTCTGGTCGGTCATCGGCTCCGGATGGGTTCCGGCCGGGACGTAGACCAGGTGATAGCGGTCGTCCCAGGTGGTTGTGCCGCTGTTTTTGAAGGTCCAGCGGCTGGTGAAGCTGGAACCGGCGGGCACGGCGTTGGCGTTGGTCAGGGTTGAGGTGTAGGAGACGTAGGCAGCGTCGGCCTTTTCGGTGAGCAAGTCGGCCGCTTTGGAGACGGGACGGCCGATATTTTTCATCTCTTCAAAAGCCTCGTAGATGTGGGCTTTGGCACGGCCGTCTACCGTATTGACGCCGGCATTGCGCATCAGGTCGGTCCAGCCGAACCAGATGAGGGCCTGGACGTAGTCGGCGAAGTTGCTCATCAGTTCGGCTGTGACCTCGCGCATGTAGGTGGCGATGCTCTGGTAATGTTCCGGCCCGATGTGGCTGTCGGCGGCCACGCCCACCTCGGTAATCCAGAGGGGCAGGTCGGGGAAGGCTTGTTTGAAGATGTTGAGCGCCTCTTCTAAACGGCCGATGCTGCCAAAGTTGAAGAAGGGGGTTTTGACGTAACGGCCGTAGGGGTGGGCGGCCAGGGCGTCAACCGGCAGCGGTTGGCCCAGATGCTGCTGCACCTCGCGGGCGTAGCGGACGGCGTTGTGGGGTCCCGTTTTCAGGCCGCCGAAAATGATTTTGGCAGTGGGGTGAGCGGCCCGGATGGCCTGGGACGCCTGTGCCAGAATCAGGGCGTAGGGCCGGGGCGGAATGGGAATGGCCGACGGATTTTTGTTGCCGGCGTCCTCACCAAATTCGCTGTCCTGCTCGTTGAAAATCTGAAAGGCCACCATATCGCCAAATTCGGCACAGACCCGCGCCACGCGGCCGCACTCTTTGCCAAAGGCCTCGGCATAGGACTCCCACTGGCCGCTGTCCCAGGGGCCGTTGCCCCAGTAGGTGTCCTGATGCAGGATGATGAGGGAGCGGATACCGGCGCTGGCGTAGCTCTGGATGATCTGGCGGTAGCGCTGCTGGTAGGCTTCTTCGGGGCTGTGGCCTTCGCGGGAGGCCCAGTAGACGAAGCGGACCCAGCCTAACCCGGCCAATCGCTCCACGTCCAGCGGATGGCCGCCGGGGTTGATGTTGACGTTCATGCCGAACTGGGTGCGGGTATCGGCAGGGGGGCGGGGGGTGGGCGCGGACATCTCTTCTCTGGGAGCGACCACCCCAATTCTGAGCCAGTGGGTGTGGCTGAGAATACGGCCGTTTTCGTCGCGCAACTGCCAGTGAAAGGCGTAGGCGCCCGGCTGGGTGGGGGCGATCAGGTCAAAGCGCACGTCTACCGTGTCACCGGGGTTGACCTGCTCGCGGCCGGTCCGGTCGCGCAGGCTGCTGCTGGTGGGGCCGGACATGGGGTGAGAAACGGCCGTTTGCGTATCGGCCGTAGGAGTGTCCACGTAGACAAACTGCCAGTTGCCCGGCCAGGCCGTGCTGCCCGTATTGCGCAGCGTCCAGGTGCCGCTGAACTGCTGACCGGGCTGCAAGTTGTTGAAGTTGGGCACGCTGTTGCTAAATTGGACCATCTGGTAAGCAAGTGGGGCACTCATAATTCCTCCTATAAGAATGGGACACGGATTCACACGGATGACACGGATTTTTTATTTGCCGGTGCGTTGTGCGCGTGTTGTCTCCTGTCTGGTTTTATGCACAACCGTGATTTTTATCTTCGCAGTTCTTCAAGCAGCGCCTCATCATCAAATGGGTTAATACCGGCCGTCAGGTCTACGATCCATTCGTGACGCCGTTCAACCTCAAATGAACCGAATTCGGTGTAATAGCGAAAGTCAGCAATGGCGCCTTCAAAATCACCGATCATGGCTCTGGCCATGCCGCGGCTGTCGATGTAATCGGGATTGTTGGGGTCAAGGAAAACGGCCGTTTGGCAGGCGAACATCACTTCGGCCGCATGGCCCCATAGGCTGCCAAACCAGCAGATCTCGTTGTAATCGGAGGCTGGTGACATATTCTGATTGAGCCGAAACAAAGCCAATGCCTCCGTAACACGTCCCTGCCGCAATAAAAATCTTGCCTGTTCGGTAGCAACGGCCACCACTATTTGCCGATAAACAACGGGATTCAGCTCGTTCAACGTTAGCCGGTACAATCCAGGCGTATCGGACCAGTTCGTAACAATATAGTAGATTCCATCAACTGGCAGCCATACATACCAGAACGCATCTTGCTCATCATAATGGGTTAACAGATGGTTTCCCTGAGCGTCTAAAACGGTGACATAGGGTGTTGTTGCTTCAATTGCTTCTGGAAGAATGGAAACTATTTGCCCTTCTTGCCCAAAAAACTGCCAGATACGTTCTTGTGTATTGGCTGTTGTTGTCTGGCCAATCTGTAATGACATCGTCTCCACCAGAGCAAGCGTATAGGGACCTGGACTTGAAGAACCGAACCAACCGGCATCGATTTCGTAGAAACCATCCTCCAGTATGAGAAACTGGATAAGTGCGTTTAGACCAACGCCACCATCATCATCAAAGGCTACCTGTTCGCCATTGGCATCGAATAAGCGCAAGTAAGGGTCGTGACCTACTGAGTCCATGGCGATAGAGATGAAATCACCGCGATTGGCTTCAAATTGCCACCGTTGCTGTTCGGGGCTTCCCTGGAGTGTTTGACCATATAGTATCATCTCTGCCTCGGCTACTATGCCAGAATAATCTTGTTCATCAATATGATCTGGTTCATCAATCTCTACCAGGTTAAGAGCGAGCTGATAACGAGTTGGCTCAGTGGCCCAATTAACCTGAATCGTGTAAAGACCACTTTCTGGCAGCAATACCTGAACCAGTGCGTTTTGTTCGCCCCACCAATTGTCATCCCAGGCAATCAGGACACCATCAGCGTCATATACCCACAAAGAAGGATAACTCATTGTTTCCATTTCTAATGGTTCAAAAGCTTCTACTCCAATTGCAACAACTTCCTCTGCGCGGCCTTCAAATTGCCACCATCTTTGGGAGGGATCGGCTTCTATTTCACTGCTAAAAGTAATCAGTGGCGGCTCAATGAATGTTAAGGTGATGGTGTATGGATCGGCCGTTCCCCACCAATCAACCTCAGCCCTATAGAAGTCCGCATTCGCAGGAAGAACATCTAGCCGAATGTCGCTTTCACCATTGTCATTATTGTTGGCTGTCAACAGGTCACCTTGTTCATCATATATCAACAATCTGGGTAAACCATTTGCGCCCTCAGCATGCAGTTCCAGTTGCATTGGTGATCCGCTGCGACTGGTGAATTCCCAATAGCGGTCGGCCGCGTTGGCCAGCACTGGATTACCAGGAACTAATTCTTGTGGTTCAACAGGATCGATGAGCGAAAATGAGACGGAGTGTCGGCCGGGGTCGCCATAATCCCAATTCAGGCTGACAAAATAATTCCCGGCATCAGGCAGAGTGAATTGTAGGGATGTTGCATACTCATTTAGCCAGGGCAAAGGAATAGTTTGCCACTGTTCATTTCGTACTAGCAGTTCTAAGTCAAACAGGTCGCTGGTATGTAACCCGGCAACGTTAATGGCTATGGTCGTTCCCGGTTCGGCCGTAACTCGCCATATTTCTTGCTGTAAACCCGCTAATAACTCGTCAAAAGGCAATTCTGGTGGTTCATATGCGCTAATGACCGGTGGTGGGGCTTCCAGACTGGTGGCAAACGGATCAACTTCAAGGAAATAGACGCCACTTTCTGGCAGAAGGAAGGGGAGCTGTCCGGCTTGATTAGGGGCAGCATGGTTATTGCCCTGGGTCAAATAGCGCCTTTCTACGTTATATAGGAACAGAGACGGCCCGGAATAATCAATGTTGATAAACTGCTCGCCCTGGCCGTAAAAGAGCCATTGTCCTACCTGCCCCAGCACAGGGACAACGTGTGCAACATTATAGTTTAATGTCTGTTGTTGCATTTGATCGAAAGTTAGGCAAGCTGGATTCTGGTCACGAATGGTCAGGCGCATGGCACAAGCCTCACCATATAAAGCAAGCAGATTTAAGTCAATGACGGTGGCAATTGATAGTGGCAGCGCTGCTTGCCGGCTTTGCTCTGCCACCGCATCAATTGCCTGAATGAAATCATTACTTCTAACTATCTTGTCTCGCTTATCTCGCTTCTGTAACGCTTCCAATTGTTCAATAATTGACAAGATAACCTCATCTGGGATTGTTTCATCAATTTCGGATGCAATAGATAGGCATTCGCTTGCACGCTCAGGAAACGTCATCGCTGCATAAACAAGCCTCAATGGTGCCCAGGAATTGAAAGGCAAGACCAATCTTCCGCTGATAGGTGGTCGTTCAGATCTGCCGTATAAATAGTGGGCAATATGTCGTGAATTTTGTTTGCACATTAGCAATGCTTTAGTAGCGAAAGACAGATCTAGGCCAAACTCGTGACAGGCGGCTGTTAAGCGACGGCTCTGAGAAAAATCTTCTTGCCAGGTGTTACCAATGGCCGGAAAGGCCTCTACCCATTCGGAGGCGTTCAGGTTACGACTAGCAGCCTGGCAGGCTGTGTCTGGCCATTTGGTAAAGTCTATAGACCACTCATCAATCTGGCCAGTAGCGCTTTGTGAGAAGACCGTTTGCCGTTCCGGAGAATAAATTAGTCTCTCGATTGTAGTGGAAGTGTGGGCCGCTGGCAGCCAACCTCCCTGGCCAATATGCCACCAGCGTATAAAGTCCTGACCCTCGTTGCAGGGATTTTCTGGCTGCTCTGAGCTGGCCTGAATCTCGCAACCGGCAATAACTAGCCAGCCGCTATTGGCAACAGTGGTCAATGCTGTATAGTAGCGATTACTTTCTGCAGGTGGAGCCTGCCATTCTTGTGATCCGTCAAGTACCTCCAAATGGATATTTTGGCCACTGTTCCAAACGAGAATCGTTCCTTCAATATCAGCAAAATCCATATATGTGACTGGCTCGTCTTGCGTGGATATCTCATGTCCTGCTTTTGCTGCTAAACCATCAATTCCTTTGATATGAATCGAGCAGGCTTTTTCTGTGGAAGGTTCGACGGGTGGCCTAAATTGCCCCGAAATGTCTTGGTTGTTGCCTATCGTTTCTGTTAGCGTTGAAGACTTTCTCAAACCTTCATTGGTTTCAGGTTGTACACAAAAGGCGATAGCCACTTGAGTGCCATCCTCATTGATAGCCAGGCTTGTTATCTCCAAATTTTTCCCTGCAAGCAACCAAATCTGGTTTTCACTCGCTTCAAACGTGTCATCAACTCTGTGCAACAGGCGAACGGCTGATTCAGCAACTACTACCATTGCAGTGAGGTCATCATTAAGGGCAGCATGGGTGATGGTGAAGGGAAGTTGGTAAGTGTAAGTTATTAATGTGTTTCCATCCACCTCCCAGGAAATCAGCTTGTCTTCCTGCCAGGTGGACAATGTGCTGGCTTCCGGTCCTGCCATAATAGTGCGAGTTATTATTAGTCCAGTAGGAGAGATGACGGGACGACGAAATGATTCTGCGCCGGAAATATTATTGTTGGCAGCGGCATTAAGCGTTAACCAAAGCGCACCATAGATGTCTTGTATAGTGGCTGCGGTTGCGGAACTGCCCGTTATCTGGGTCCGGTTATATATTTCGCGACCAATTATAAGAGACCCGATTATATTATCCTCAGCCAAAAACTGCTCAGCTGAATAGGCCAATCGACGCGCCTCAGCCAGCGACTCACTGCGACGGGCGTCTGCGGCAGCGGCTCTGGCAGCGGCGGCGGCCTTTTCAGCGGCTATGGCAGCGTTTTGCGCGGCTTTTTCGCTCCTTGCAGCACGATTGGATTGGGCTTCAACTTGCAACGTTTTAATTTTGGCTAATGATGCTTCTGTTCCGGCCTTTTTTGCATAAGAATTAGCCATTATAGCTAAAATAATGGCAACAATGGCAATAGCTGATGCCAGGGCTGTCAGTATTCCCCGTTTTTGTTTTGCCTTTTCTGCTTCGTTGGCTCGCTGCTGCTCAATTCTAGCTTTTTGTTGTTCGGCTTCAGCCCGCTGTCGTTCGGCTTCGGCCAGTTTGCGGTGGTGCTTGAGGGTTTCGTTCCGGGCGCGTTCTTGTTTGGTACGAACGGCCGTTTTGCTGGCAGCCACAAATTCAGTGACCAAAGGCCCCAATAGCTGCCAGTCAGACGTGGCGGTTAGTCGTTTCAGGTCTTGTTCGTGAAGCAGCTCGCTTTGGGCACGGCCGGCAGCATGCCAATGCCGTGCCAATCGGGGCAGCGGCTGCTTGAGCCGCCAGGCCTGATTGGCTTTCAGGATTGGTTCCACCAGCCGGTCATGGACCAGCTCATACCAGATACCACCGGGCCGCACCTCCTCACGCAAAATGAAGCAGGCCAGGGCTGCTTCCGCGGTGGGGGTAGACAGATCGCCTGTTGTTTCTTCACCGCGATAGACCATGTTCCGTGTTTTGGCCTCAGTAATTAACTGGTGTTCAAACCATTCACGCAGTACGACTTCTGAGACGCCTGTCTGGACCACCAATTTTTTAACGGTGTCTTCGTAAAATCTCGTCAGAGCCTTATCGACATCGGCAAAGCGAGCCACATCGTCGGCTGTAATGGAATCGCCTGACTGCTGGCTCAGTTCGGACCACATCTGGTAGCAGACGGCCTGCAATTGAACCGGCTCTACAAATTGGGCCGACTGGCCATTAGTCTGACCATCGTCACCGCGAATGCGGAGCAGGTTGTCGGCCAATAATTCGATGGCATCGGGGGTGAACGGCCGTACCTCCTCAACCGGTTTCTGTATCGCTTCAACGGCGGCCGTCCGGGCCAGACGTTCCATATAGTAGCGATGCCGCAGACGATTGGGAGTCAGATGCAAGTAAGGATCGAAATTGGCTACATAGTCCTCACGCAGCGTCAACAAGACCCACAACTTCTTGTCACGAGCCAGAGCCTCTTTTAGTTGTTTAAAGAAAGCCGCCCGCTGTGGCCACAGGGTAGGGTTAGTTGTGACCAACTCTTCAAATTGGTCGATTATCAAAACGCGCGGCTTAAACACAGTGTCGGGTGGATAAACATAAGCCGGATCATAATAGAAAGCGTCGTTGGCGTGCTGTACCAGATTATCTAAAAATTGAGCGAGTGTAAGCGTGGCAAACTCGGCCGGAATGTCTTCCGAGTCTTGAATACTAAGTAACAGGTTGTAGATGTAGATGTTATCGGCCGTTGCCTCTTTGCCACTGTAACCACTGACACGACCGGTGGGCAGCACTTCAAAGCCGGTCTCGGTCAGCATCGGGCCGACCATTGTGTTCAGCAGCGAGCTTTTGCCGGCACCGGATGGTGAATAAAACAAGACCAGCCGGTTGGCAATAATGAGCGATGTTAACTCGCGTGCTTCCCGTGAGCGTCCGAAAAACTTGGCCCGTTCTTCCGGGCGAAACGTGCGCGGGCCAACGTAAGGGTTATCAATCTGATTTAGCGTCGCCATTGATCCCATGCCTCCCATAAACGACTAATGAAATTAGCTGTAGTACCGTACTCAACGGTGAAATTAAGCTGTTTTTCTTTTACTTCAAAGTAGCCCTTGAGATATGCCTTGATATCATCGGGCGATACTGCCCACTGCTGATTGGCCGGGTCAAATTGAATGGCCAGGTTGAAATGGCGCAAGCCAGAAGGCATGGTGTTAATAAGACCACGAAACAGAACACGGAAGTCCCACTCGTGGAGCTGATAGCCTAACAACACCAGTGAGGATTGGGTTAAGGCCCGACGCAGATTCACGGGCAGCCGGGGATCAGACTGATTAGCGCTGTCTTGCACAATAGCTGCCAGGAAGTCGAGATAATCGTCTTCAGTCAATACCAACGATTCGGGGTAGGCTTCCAGGCCAAACAGATGATAAACGAGCGGGTTTTGTGGTGTTGGTTCAAACTGGTGGTCGGTGCGATGGTTTTCGTCAACGTAGCGAACCGGATCGCCTGACCAAAAGCAGATTTGGGTGCGAGGGGTACGGCCGTTAGCAATAATTGCCCGCTCCAAAAAGTCAAAATAGCTCGTGGTCACGTAAATGGGCAAATTAAGTTTGGCCAATTTGGCCAATGCGTCTGGCTGGCCTTTGGGCGGACGGGGATAACCTAATTCAGTGGCAATATCGGCAAAGCTGCTTTGCTCAATTTCCTGCTGTTGTTCCTCAATGGTGTCAGGATCAATGGCTGGGTCATCGGCCGCCAGAAAAAGCAGGGCTTGTTTGAGCCAGTTGAGGTAGCTGCTCTTGGCACTCAAGTCATCCCGGCTCTTTACCACGCGGTTGTAGAGGGCTACCTGGGCAACGTGGTGACTGCCGTTTAGCGGATAGCCAATTCCGTCAGCCCAGGCATCTGCCAACTGTTCTTCAAGGCTTAACCCGTTAGGCGTCTCGCCTTCCTGACTGACCCCCAACAGGCCATCACCATCCATGTCAAAGATTTGTTCGTAAAAAGCAGTTGCGCCAATAATAGGAATAACTTGCCCCGCATCAACACGACGACATAACTCTGGCCAGAAAGTAGCCTGTTCCTGCTGTTGTTCCACCTTTCGGTTTTGGTCATTCATAGCCTTTAAGCGACCCATCTTTGTTTTCTCTCCTGTGTAAATCGGGCATCTCTGACCGATACCCGGACAGGGATGTCCGGGCTACGAATTTTCATTACCGGCCCCGCCGGCCATTTGCTGATGCGCCGCGGCGCGTGTTGTCTCCTTAAACTGATATTTGCACAACCTATGTTTCGGCACGCAACAAGACCACGCGAAAACCATGACGCTGCTGGCG